>NZ_JBEOZN010000068.1:0-50812 GCF_040298085.1 Streptosporangium sp. NPDC001681
TCGTGTTGGCCCCCCCCCGCGCCGGCCCGGGGGGCCGCCCCGCGGCCCGGGGGCCGGCGGGCGGGGCGGGGGCGGGGCGGGCCCCCCGCCCCCCCGCCCCCCCCCGGCGCTGCCTTCCCGCTCCTGCTACGGGTTTACGGGTTGACGTTGATCGTGAAGGTCGACGTCGTGTTCTTGATGTTCTGGAAGTTGTTGCTCATCTGGAGGTTGTTGAACGTGGCCGAGCCGACCGCCGGGCCCTGGCCGGGCTCGGGCATCTCGTTGGCCCAGATGGCCCAGCCGGACTTGGCGTCGAAGGCGTCGCCGCTCTTCTTGGCGCCCGTGATCGAGACGTTCGTGAACACGGTGTCCTTGACCGGGAACTGCGGCTGGCCCCCGACGTAGTTCGTCTGGAACATGATGCCGCCGTAGGTCGGGTCCACGATGTCCACGTTGCTGACGCGGATGCCCTGGAAGACCTTGGAGGCGGAGAAGACCCAGATCGCCGGGAAGACCTGCTGTCCCCAGAAGTGACCACCGGCGCGGACGATCGAGATGTTCTCGAACCGGGTGGGCGGGCTGGCGCCGAAGCCGTTCATCGGGTAACCGAAGTCCAGCGAGCTGATCGTGATGCCGGAGTAGACCAGCGTGTCGGCGATGTAGATGTTCCTGAAGACGTTGTCGTACCCGCCGTAGACCGCGACGCCGGCGGCCCGCCAGGTCAGGATGGACGTCAGGTTCTCGTAGACGTTGCCCTTCATGTCGGCGCCGCCGGCGTCGATGGCCGAGAAGAGCGCGAAGCTGTCGTCACCGGTGGCGCGGGCCTCGTTGTTGCTGACGAGGTTGTCGGTGCTGCCGTTGGTCATGTTGATGCCGTCGGCGAACATGTTGCGGATGCGGGAGTTCTTGATCGTCACGCGGTCGGTGTTGGCGCCCCAGTAGAGGCAGACCATGTGCTCGTTCCAGATGTTGTCGATCACCACGTCCGCGACGTTGGCGAAGTCGAACACCTTGCCCGGGCCGTCGATGCGCGAGGTGTAGTTGCCGAAGTAGGCGAAGTTGGCGAAGGACGAGCCGTTCGCGGTCCCCTCGGCGCGGAACCCGATGTCGGTGTTGTCCTGGTTCGACGGCGCACGGAACTGGGTGTACCAGGGGCCGGCGCCGACCACCTTGACCGCCTTGCCGTAGACCTGGAACTTGCTCGCCGTCTGGTAGGTGCCCGGCGGCAGGTAGACGCCGACGAGGGTGCCGGTGTTGTCCATCCGCACCTTGTCGAGCGCGTTCTGCACATCCTGGTGGGTGAATCCGGCCGGAACCGTGTATTTGGCGGGGTCGGGGTTGGCGATCGGCGACACCTGTTCGGTGTTGATGAAGTCGATCGCGTACGTCGTGGTGTTGGCGGGGTCCTTCTGCAGCTTGATCTTGCTGCCGGCCGGGACGGTGGTCCCGAGCATCATGCTGGCCTCGTCGTAGATGTGACGCGGCGTGCCGGCACCCGGCGAGTTGCCCGGGCTCGCCTCAGCGCCGTACAGCCAGGCGTACTTGGACGTCAGGTTGATGGCCTTGAGGAAGGTGCCGTCGACGTAGACGTTGAGCGTCGAGTCGATGCCGCCGCCGCCCGCCGAGTCGGGGATGGAGAAGCGGGTGACGAGGGTGTTGGTGCTGGCCTTGGTGGTGAACTCGACGTAGCTGCCCGTCGTGTTCAGCGTCACCGCCCTGCGGCCGGACGCCTCACCCGCCAGGGTGCCGATGTCGCGGCTCGGGCCGACCACGGCCGCCCCGCCGCCGACGACGGCGTCCTCGGCCTCGTACATGTCGTACGGCATGTTGGCGCCGCGGCCGACGAAGAACGGCTGGGTGACGGTGTTGTTGGCCCGCTTGACCGGCAGTTCGTTGGCGTCGTCGGCGAGGACCGTCTTGACGGTGAACTTACCGTTGGCCGCCGTCCAGGTGCCCAGGTTCACCGGGCCGGTGGTGGCGCCCGCGGCGATCACACCGGTGTGCGAGCCGGTCAGCGTGCGGACCACGGTCCCCGCCTCGTTGGCGACGGTCAGCGTGATGCCGTGGGCGCCACCCGCGGAGGCCACGGTGCCCTGGTTCTTGATCGTCACGGAGAAGGTGACGACGTTGCCGTTCGCCGGGTTGCTCGGGGTCCAGCTGGTCGTCGCGACCAGGTCGGAGGTGTCGACGGGCCTGACCACGAGCGGGGAGGCGCTGGAGAAGTCGTTGTTCGACTCGTTCTGCTCGATGACGCTGTTGGCCTCGTCGACCTTGGCGCTCAGCGGGTAACTGCCGGCGTCACGGGCGCCGATGCCGGCCGAGACGGTGGCGGAGGCCCCCGCGGCCAGCGCGGCGACCGGGGCGGTGCCGACCTTGGTGGTGCCCAGGTAGAAGTTGACGTCCGTCGCGCCGGCGGCCGCGTTGCCGTTGTTCTTGACCGTGGCCGACAGCGTGATCGCGTCGGTCTCGATCGGGGAGGCGGGGGACGCCGTCAGGCCGGTGATCGTCAGGTCCGGGTTCGGCGCCGGGGTGCCGATGACCTGGAACTCGGCGACCTGACCGGCGGGGGCGCCGGTGTTGGAAGTGATCCTGAGCTGGACGTCGGCGTAGGAGCCGCTGACCGGGATCGTCACCGTGTTGCCGGAGGCGGGGTTGAAGGTGTAGTTCGCCGCCGCCGCCAGGCTGGTGAAGGAGGTCGAGCTCTGCTCACGCCCGAGAACCTGGATGTTCTGGGTACGCGTCGCCCAGACGTTGTCGGGGTTCAGCTTCAGCACGACCGAGTTGAGGGTGGCGTTCGCGCCCAGGCTGACGGTCAGCGTGTTGGGGTAGCTGCCGCCGTTGCCCTCCCAGTAGGTCGCCGTGTTGTTGTCGTTGGCGTTGGCGGCCACGAAGGTGAAGACCGAGGAGGAGGCGGTGATCGCCTTGCCGAGAGCCAGGTTGGAGCCCGGTGGCGTGCTGCCCGTGCGGGTGACGGTGTTGCTGTTGCCGGACTGGTTGCCCGCGGCGTCCTTGGCCTTGACGTAGTAGGACACCGTCGCGGTGGCCGGCTGGGTGTCGGTGTAGGTCAGCACGTTGCCCGCCACGCTGGCGCGCAGGACGTTGTTGGCGTAGATGTCGTACCCGGTCACGCCCACGTTGTCGGACGAGGCGTTCCAGGTCAGCCTGATCTGGCCGGAGCCGGGCTCGGTGTAGGCCAGGTTCGACGGCGTGGTCGGCGGCGACGTGTCACCGCCGGAGCCGGTGGGGCCGTACACCTCGAACTCGGAGACCTGGCCGGCCGGCCAGCCCGTGTTGGCGGTGATGTTCAGCCGGAGGTAGCGGGCGGTGGTCGCGGCGAAGTTGATCGTCACCGTGTTGCCGGTCGCCGGATTGAAGGTGTAGCCGGCGGAGCCGACGATGGTGGCGGTGGGCGAGGCAGTCGTGCCCGCCAGCACCGACAGGGTCTGCGTCCTGGTGGCCCAGGCCGCCGCCGGGGGCAGCTTCAGGACGATCTGGTCCACGTTGGTGACGGCTCCGAGGTCCACCTGGAGCCACTGCGGGAAGGTGTTGTTGCTGCTCTCCCAGTAGGTGTTGGCATCACCGTCGGTGACATTGGCCGCGCCGTAGGGGGCGGTGGTGCTGCTTGACGAGGCCGCCTTGCCCACCGCGAGGTTGGGGCCGGCCGCCGCGGCGGGTGAGACCGCCCCGGCCAGGACGAGCAGACTGGTCGCGGCCATCGCCGCCACCAGTTTTAACGCCCGATACTGCTTTCTCATCGCGTTCCTCTATCTCTCGGCTGGAACGACAGGGTCGGGTGGGAGGCCGGGGCCTCCGCCGTGCAGCGCGAGACGCGCGCGGGCGCCTCGCTCACGAGACGCGGACTCGGAGTCGTGACATCCGGCGGGCGGGCCGACCGGTGTGACCTGCGATGGGGTCGGTCCGCGAAACTCGTCTCGTTCGTCGCTGGGGGGTGCTGGTCGCCGGGTGCGCCCATGCGACGCCGAGAACGACGTCACCTGGGAGCTCTTCCGGAGGAATACGACGGATGTGTGGCGCGGCACATCACTACCGGAAGTTGCGGAGAAGAGAGAAAATTTAACAGGACTTTGCAATATTCTTGCATTGCGTTGGCCAAAGGTTACATACGTGCTACGACCGCGTCAACGGGTCGAGAAGGACGGCTTGCTTCGCCTTGCAGCCCCGAGTGCGATCCCTTGCCCCGGGCCCGCAGGTCCCCTCAAGCCGGCGCGAGGCAACGTCCACGGGCCTCGGCACGGGGAGGAGCCGGCGCCGCGAAACCGGCACGGCGAAACCGGGCGGCGAGCTTGGCGTGGAAGACACATCCGGCAGGCGCGGCAGGGAAGGCGGAGCCGCCCCCAGGACCGGATTCCGATGCGTGGATGCCGGACGTGGCCCGCCCTGCCGGAAACCCGTCTCATCCGGCGAGCGGAGCCGGGAACTCGCCCGGGACGCCCGGCCGTCCGGAAGATCGCGGAACAACGGAAGAGCCCGGCGGTTGATGTCAACCGCCGGGCTCCGACCTGCGTCTTGCTAGTGTGGGCGATACTGGGATCGAACCAGTGACCTCTTCGGTGTGAACGAAGCGCTCTCCCGCTGAGCTAATCGCCCGCCCTGTCCGGCCCCTCGCGGTGCCGACGTGGAAAACCATACAGCAATCCGGGAGTGCCCGCGAAGCGGTGTCCGCCACTAAATTTGATCTTGAGAGATGACGCACTCGGGAGGCAAAGCTCTGAGGATGCATCCGACGGGGGGCTACGGTGTCATAGCATCATCCTGATCCACAGAAGCACCGAACGACCCGGGCTCGACCCGAATCACCCGAGACGCCCCGCCAGGGAGTCGACGGTGACCAAAACGAGACGCAAAACCCTTGCAAATACGGCCCTGTTGGTGATGTTTAGCCCGGTAGATGCCCAAATGTCGCGCTGTGATGTGCGTTACAGAAGGGCGTAGAGGCGGAATCTTTCCTACAGGTTTCTTTGTTCCGCGTGATGGCTCATGCGGAGCGAAGCCCGCTTGAAAGCAGTGAAAGCCCCGAAGAGGGGACCGACGACGAAAAGGTTTGGCTGACGATGAACAGCGCCACCGTCTCTGCCGAGCTAGGCCTTCGGCTTGTGGTCCCCGACCGTACCACCGTCCCCCTGCTTGCCGGACTCAGCTACACGGCCGATGATCCTTACGCGATCAGAATGGCCTTCCACGTGGGGAACGACGAGCCGGTCGAGTGGATCTTCGCCCGCGAGTTGCTGACCGTCGGCATCGTGCGGCGGGTGGGCGACGGCGACGTGCAGGTGTGGCCGGCGCGTGCCGACGGCGAGCGCACGCTGCACATCAGCCTCACCTCGCCGTTCGGACAGGCGCTGTTCGAGGTGCCGCTGACTCCGCTCACGGAGTTCCTGCACCGGACGTACGAGCTGGTGCCCGCGGGTCGCGAGACCGACTTCATGGATCTGGACGCCGAGCTCAGCAACATGCTCTGGAGCTCCTGACCCGGCTCTCACCGCGCCCCTCGACGGGACCGCAGGCCTACGCCGCGGGCTTGAGCAGGCGCCGCATCCGGGCGATCTCGATGCCCTGGCCCGAGACGACGTCCTTGGCGACGGCCAGCATGGCCCGGTCGGCGCCCTCGCGGAGCTGGAGCCCGGCCATCGTGACCGCCGCCTCGTGGTGGGCGATCATGAGGGTCAGGAAGAGCGTGTCGAAGGCCGTTCCCCTGGCCCCCCTGAGCCGGTTCATCTCCTCCAGCGTGACAGCGTGCTCGTCATGCCCCTCGTGCCCCTGCGGCGCCCGGCCGATCGCCTCCAGCCATGACGTCATGGCCGCGATCTCCGGCCGCTGCGCCGCGGTGATCCGCTCGGCGAGTTTCCGCAGGACCGGCGAGGACGACCTGGCCGGGACCAGCTCCGCCATCTCCAGTGCCTGCCGGTGATGCGGGATCATGCCCTCGGCGAACCTCACGTCGGCCGCCGTGACCCTGGCCTCGGACTCCCCGAGATTCTCGCCCGGCCGCGCTGTACGGCCCGCCTCGCCGGGGCCGCCCGGGATTATCACCGGCGCACCGGTCTCCGCGACGAGCGGTGCCGATCCTCGCTGTGCCGCCTCTGTGCATCCGCCAAGGACCACTGTCGCCATGATCACCGCGATAACCTGACTCGGCATACGAATCCTCCGCATAGCTTCAATAATGGGGCAAGTGGACCGACGTAATGGGGGCACCGTGCGATCGACCATGGCGTTCGGCCTGGCCGCGCTACTTCTTGTGGCCGGATGCGGGGCGGATCCAACGCCCCAGGCCCCACCACCCGCGGCCGCCTCGGAGAAGAGCACGAGCGCCACTGAGAAACCGGTGGAATCCCCCTCCCCCGGGATCTCCGGGGACGGCACCCACAGCGACAACGTCACGCACCTGGCCAACGTGCCGCTCGGCGCCCCGCTCGACGGGCCCCAGGCCTGGGGCACCGACCTGGCCTTCCAGGGCGACTACGCGTTCGTCGGCAACTTCGACGGCTTCAGCGTCTTCGACATCTCCGATCCCTCCCACCCCTCGGTGGTCAGCCGGGTGCTCTGCCCCGGCGAGCAGAACGACGTCTCGGTGAGCGGGAACCTGCTGTTCCTGTCGATCGACTCCGCCCGGGTCGGCCCGAAGTGCGACGCCCAGCGCGGCGAGCCGGAGTCGGACGGCTGGGAGGGCATCCGGATCTTCGACATCGCGGACAAGTCCCATCCCAGGTTCGTCTCGGCGGTCCGCACCGACTGCGGCTCGCACACCCACACCCTCGTCCCCGGCAGCGACGCGGGCCGCGTCTACCTCTACATCTCCTCCCCGGGCCCCGAGCCGCAGTCGACGACCTGCCCGGCGCCGCACAACAAGATCTCCGTGGTCGAGGTACCCGTCGAGGCCCCCGAGACCGCCAAGGTGATCTCGCAACCGGTGCTCTCCGACAAGCCCGGCGAGGGCGGCCTCGGCGGCTGCCACGACATCACGGCCTACCCCGAGAAGAACCTGGCCGCCGCGGCCTGCTTCGGCGACGGAGTCCTGCTGGACATCACCGACCGGGCCAACCCCAAGGTGCTCCAGCACGTGAGCGACCGGGAGAACTTCGCCATCTGGCACTCGGCGACGTTCAACAACGACGCCACCAAGATCGTCTTCGGGGACGAGCTGGGCGGCGGCGTGAGCGCGACCTGCGACTCCGGCACCCCGAAGACCAAGGGCGCCAGCGCCGTGTACGACCTCGGCAAGGACCGCAGGCTCACGCTCCGCGGCTACTTCAAGATCCCGAGGGAACAGACGTCCGACGAGAACTGCGTCGCGCACAACGGGTCGCTGCTACCCGTGCCGGGAAAGGACATCATGGTCCAGGCGTGGTACCAGGGCGGGGTGTCCGTCTGGGACTTCACCGACTCGGCCAGCCCCCGGGAGATCGGCTTCTTCGAGCGGGGCCCGGTTTCGGGAGTCGGCGGCTCGTGGTCGGCGTACTACTACAACGGCCACATCTACTCCAGTGACATCACCAGGGGCCTGGACGTGCTCCGCATCGACGACCCGCTGACCGACCCGGCGGCCAAGGTCAGGCTCAAGGAGCTGAACGCGCAGACCCAGGTGTCCTACTAGCCGACCGGCCTTCCGGCGGGGGGTGTGCCCTCGCCGGAACCGGAGACCCGGAACCTCAGGGGTCGAGGTCGGCGGCGGAGCGCTCGGCGAAGACCTGCATGGCCTTGGCGGTGATCGGGCCGGGCGCGGCGGGCAGCACGGTCTGGTCGACCGCGCGGATCGGCTGGATGTCACGGGTGGTGGAGGTCAGGAACGCCTCTTCCGCCTCGTACAGGGCCGAGAGCGGGACGTCCTCCTCGGCTCCCCCGCACCACTCCAGCGCGAGCGCGCGGGTGACCCCGGCCAGGCAGCCCGAGGCGAGCGTGGGGGTGACCAGCCGGCCGTCACGCACGATGAAGACGTTGCTGCCGGTGCCCTCGCAGAGGTCTCCCGCGGTGTTCTCGAAGATCGCCTCGCCGCCGCCGGCGGCCTTGGCGTAGAACAGCGCCCTGGCGTTGTCGCCGTAGGAGGTGCTCTTCACCCCGGCGAGCGCACCGCGCTCGTTGCGCGGCCAGGGCACGACCGTGACGTCGGCGGTGGCCGGGAACGGCTTCTGCTCGTCGACGATCACCACGGTCGTGCAGCCCGCCTCGCCCCGGTCCGAGCCGAGCGGCCCCGGGCCGCTGGTGTAGGTGACCCGGACGCGGCCGAGCCGCCACGGCGGAGCCTCGGCCAGGCAGGCACGGATCCCGTCGGCGATCGCGTCGGTGTCGGGGTCGGGCAGTTCCATGCGCCGCGCCGAGAGCGTGAGCCGGTCAAGGTGGCGGGTGAGCGCGAACGTGGTGCCGTTCACGCACTTGATGGTCTCGAACACCCCGTCCCCGACCATCAAACCATGATCGAAAACTGAAACGGTGGCCTGATCCGGAGAGACGAGTGCCCCGTTGAGCCATATAGGTACCTTCATGCGACTCCTTCTGAACCTTATGTTGATGCCAGAGCGACGAGCCGGGAGGCCTTCAACTCGGTCTCGTCCCATTCACGGCGCGGGTCGCTCCCCCAGGTTATGCCCGCGCCCGTGCCGAAACGGATCTCGCCGGACGACAGCCAGAACGTGCGGATCCCCACGGCCAGCGACGCCCGACGCCGGCCGGCGTCGACCCAGCCCACGGTCCCACAGTACGGCCCGCGCGGCTCGGGTTCGAGCTCATCGATGATACGCAGGGCGGAAGATTTCGGGGCCCCCGTCACCGACCCCGGCGGGAAGGTCGCGCCGAACAGCTCGGGCCACCCGCACCCCGGCGCGAGCCGCGCCCTGACCGTGGAGACCAGGTGCACGAGACCGGGATGCTCCTCCACCTCACACAGGGCGGGCACGCTCACCGAGCCGACCTCGGCGACCCTGCCCAGGTCGTTGCGGACGAGATCGACGATCATCACGTTCTCCGCGTAGTCCTTCTCCTGCAGGTCCTCCTCGGTGACTCCGGTCCCCTTGATCGGTCTGGACTCGACCACGTCGCCGTCCCTGGACAGGTAGAGCTCGGGAGAGGCCGACACGACGCTCAGTCCCGGCAGGCTCACCGTCGCGGCGTAGGGGGCGGGGTTGCCCTTCGCCAGCCGTACGGCCAGTGCCAGCGGGTCCGGTTCCTCTCCCGCGGGTAGCGGCGCGTTCAGCACCCGGCACAGATTGGCCTGGTAGACCTCGCCACGCTCGATGTACGAGCGGATGCGCCGCACACCGTCCTCGTACGCGGCCCGGTCCAGGGAGCTGCGCCACGACGACGGGTGCGGCCCGCGCCAGGGACCGCGCGGCACGGGCAGCGGGGCCTGACGGACGTCGTCGAACCTGGCACACGTCACCTTGCCCTCGTAGTCGACCACGACGGCCCACCATCCCTCGCCGTCCAAGGCGGTCAGGTCGGTGGTGATGTCTCGGAGCCCCGTGGCCAGATATCCGGTGACATGCGCAAAAGAGTCATGCACTTCCCTATTGTCTCGCCTGTACGGCCAGCAGGCGCACCAGGGTGCGGGCCGCGGGCAGCGGGACGGGCGGCAGGGCCGCGTAAACGGTCCTGCGGGGGGCGAGCTCGCCGAGGGAGCGGAGCACCAGATCGGGCGGTACGGCGTGCGCGGCGATGGCGGGCACCAGCGTGATGCCGAGCCCGGCCGCGACGAACCCGAACTTGCCCGTCCACTCGCTGATCCTGACCGAGGCGCGGGGGGTGAACCCGGCCCTGGCACAGGCCGCGGCGAGGGCGGTGGCCCGGCCCGGCGGAGGCGCCTCGATCCAGGTCTCCTCCCGCAGCTCGCGCAGGTCGACGACCTCCTCCCCGGCCAGCCGATGGTCACGGCGGAGCGCGACGAACAGCTCGTCGTCGGCCAGCTCGACCATCTCCACCTCCTCCTCGCGGGGCAGCTCGGAGGGGTAGTCACTGACCACCGCGACGTCCAGGCCGCCTTCTCGCATGCGGCGCAGCAGGCTCCGGCTGGGCCCCTCGATCGGGACGAGTTCGACCTCGGGGAACTCCTCGCGGAACTCGCGCAGGGCACCCGGCACGAGCACGACGTTGGCGGTGGCGAACGCGCCCACCCGCAGCCGCCCCCGGTAGCCGCCGTGGATGCCGGCCAGCTCCTCCTCCGCCCTGGTCAGCCGGTTCAGCACGACCTGGGCGTGGTGGTGCAGCGCCTCACCGGCGGGCGTCAGCCGCACACCCCGCGGCAGCCGCTCGAACAACGGGCCGCCCGCGCGGTGTTCGAGCGCGGCGATGCGCCGGGAGACCGCCGACTGGGTGTAGCTGAGCCTGGCGGCCGCCGCGGTGAAAGAACCGGTGCGGGCCACGGTGTCCAGCAGGCGGAGCCCTTCGATGTCGAACACATTCCTCCTCTGCATGGCTTACATGCAATCTAGTCGCTGGTGGAATGCCTCGCCGGTTCCCTACCGTGAGGCGCATGATTTCCTTTCTTGGTCTGGGGCGCATGGGCACCCCGATGGCCCGGCGGCTCGTGGCGGCCGGGTACGAGGTGACGGTGTGGAACCGCACCCCCCGCGCGATCGAGGGAGCCACCGTGGCGACCTCGCCGGCGAGGGCCGTGGCGGGCGCGGAACTGGTGATCACGATGCTCGGTGACCCGGCGGCGGTGCGGCGGGTGCTCTCGGACGCGGCGCCGGGGCTGCGGACGGGCAGCGTGGTCGCGGAAATGTCCACGATCGGGCCCGAGGCGGTGGCCGGGCTCCGCGACCTGCTTCCCCGCGGGGTGGGGCTGGTCGACGCACCGGTCCTGGGCAGCGTGGGACCCGCCGGGGACGGCACGCTGACGGTGCTGGCCGGCGGGCTCCCCGAGGACCTGGCCCGCTGCCGGAAGGCGCTGGAGGTGTTCGGCCTGGTACGCGAGGTCGGCGGCCCGGGTGCGGGCGCGGCGATGAAGCTGGCCGTGATGAGCGCGCTGGTGCCCGCCCAGGTGCTGCTCGCCGAGACCGTCGCCTGCGCGGAGGCGACCGGGGTGGACATCGGGACGCTGCTGGACGTGCTCGGCGGCACACCGCTGGGAGCGCTCACCGAACGGGTCCGCCCGGCCGTCGAGAACGGCCCGGACGAGACGCGCTACGCCCTCGGCCTGGCCGCCAAGGACATGGCACTGGCCGCGCACGGGACCCGGACCCTCGCCGCCGCGGCCGGGAAGCGGCTGGCCGGCGCGACGGCGGCCGGGCTGGGCGACGCGGACCTGACGGCGATCTTCGCGCACCTCACCGTGACCGGCCCCGCGGGGGCGGCCCGGGACACGGAGCGGAGCGACCAGCGGGGCCGTACAGGCGTGGAGAGGATAAACCCGGCCACGGTCCCCGCCACCAACGGGCGCTACTCGCACGCCACCAGGGCGGGGAACCTGCTGTTCGTTTCCGGGCAGGTGGCCCTGGACGGGGAGGGGAAGGTGGTCGGCGAGGGGGACATGACGCGCCAGTCCGAGTACGTGATGGACCAGCTGTCACGCGTCCTCGCCGATCAGGGCTGCACGTTCGACGACGTGACCCACATCCGGACCTTTCTCATCGACATGTCGCTGCTGCCGGAGTACGGGGCCGTGCGCGGGCGCCACATCACCGGCGCGCCCCCGGCCAGCACGACGGTGGAGGTGTCGCGGCTGTTCTCGCCGGGGCTGCTCATCGAGGTGGAGGTGATCGCCGCCGTCCCGGCGGGACGGTATTAGGCCAGGGGGCCGGTGACCGTCTCGGCGGCGGCGACGACCGCGTTGCCCGCGACGAGCCCGACCACCGCCTCGATCTCCGGTGCGAGGAAGCGGTCGGGTCCCGGGCCGGGGACGGCCTGGCGCAGGGCGGCCACCACGGCTCCGGTCGCCGGGGCGGGACGCAGCGGGGCGCGCAGGTCCAGGGCCCGCGCGGCGGTGAGGATCTCCACCGCGAGCACCCGGGTGAGGCCGTCCACCGAGCGGCGCAGCTTGCGCGCGGCCGACCAGCCCATGGAGACGTGGTCCTCCTGCATGGCGGAGCTCGGGATCGAGTCGACGCTCGCGGGCACGGCCAGGCGCTTGAGCTCGGAGACCACCGCCGCCTGGGTGTACTGGGCGATCATGTGACCGGAGTCGACACCGGGATCGTCGGCGAGGAAGGCCGGTAGGCCGTGGCTGCGTGCCACGTCCAGCATGCGGTCGGTGCGGCGTTCGGAGATGCTCGCCATGTCCGCGACCGCGATGGCGAGGAAGTCGAGCACGTAGCCGACGGGGGCGCCGTGGAAGTTGCCGTTGGACTCCACCCGGCCGTCGGCCAGGACCACCGGGTTGTCGATCGCCGAGGCGAGCTCCCGTCCGGCGACCGAGGCGGCGTGCGCCAGGGTGTCACGGGCGGCGCCGGCGACCTGCGGGGCGCACCGCAGGGAGTAGGCGTCCTGGACGCGGGTGCAGGTGCCGTCCCGGTGGGAGTCCATGATCTGCGAGTCCGCGAGCAGCGCCCTGAGGTTGGCGGCGCTGGCCGCCTGCCCGGGGTGCGGGCGCAGGGCCTGCAGGTCGGCGGCGAAGACGCGGTCGGTGCCCAGCAGCGCCTCCACGCTCATGGCCGCGCCGATGTCGGCGGTCCTGAACAGGCGGGCGAGGTCGTCCATGGCCAGGATGAGCATGCCGAGCATGCCGTCGGTGCCGTTGATGAGCGCGAGCCCCTCCTTGGCCACCAGTTCGACGGGCTCGATGCCCGCCTGCTTGAGCGCCTCCGCGGCGTCGGCCCGCTCTCCGGCGGCGTCCCGGACGACGCCCTCACCCATGATCGTGAGGGCCACGTGGGAGAGCGGCGCGAGGTCGCCGGAGCAGCCGAGGCTGCCGTACTCGTGCACGACGGGGGTGATCCGCGCGTTGAGCAGGCTCTCCAGCACCTTGGCCGTCTTCGGGCGTACGCCGGTGTGGCCGGTGGCCAGGGTGTGCAGGCGCAGCAACATCATCGCGCGGGTCACCTCGACCTCGACCTCGGGGCCGGACCCGGCGGCGTGCGAGCGGACGAGGGATCGCTGCAGCTGTGCGCGGAGCGCCGGGTCGATGTGCCGGGTGGCCAGGGCGCCGAACCCGGTCGAGACGCCGTAGGCGGGGGTGGGGCTCTCGGCCAGCTCGTCCACGCGCGTGCGGGCCGCGGCCATGGCCGCCACGGCGTCGTCGGTGAGGCGCACGGGGGCACCGTGCCTGGCGACCTCGACGACCTGCTCGAAGCTCAGCGGCTCCGGTCCGACGTTCACGACCTCGTTGTCGCGCATGCTGTCACTCTCTCGCGTAGGTTGAACTTGGTAACTGGTGAACCCATTACTGGCTCCTTACATCTCACGATACCGGTACCGCTCGGTTTGGGGAGTGGCCGGGTATTCGCTAGAGTTCTCGCAGTGAGTCCGGGCAGGCCCCGGAGGCACGCGGAAGTGGCTCAGTGGTAGAGCATCACCTTGCCAAGGTGAGGGTCGCGGGTTCGAATCCCGTCTTCCGCTCGGAAGGGACTCCGGTCCCCCACTCGGTGGAGTGGCCGAGAGGCGAGGCAACGGCCTGCAAAGCCGTGTACACGGGTTCAAATCCCGTCTCCACCTCTGGTTCGCAGCGAGGACGATTAGCTCAGCGGGAGAGCGCTTCCCTGACACGGAAGAGGTCACAGGTTCAATCCCTGTATCGTCCACCACCGCTCATGGCAGCCATGGGCAGATCACCGCAGACGGCCGTCAAGGTCCCGGCTCAGGGGCCCTGGCGGCCTTCCGGCTTCTCTGGGTGATGTCGGTTGTTCCGGATCTCCAGCTGGCCTCACCCTGATGTAGGGCGCGGATGGAATGTCCCCACACAGACTAAATGTCGGTGCACCGTGGCATGCTCCCCGGGTATGACGGACTTCGCCGACCTCGCCCGAGCCCATCTGCCCGCTGACACCGCCGACCGGCTGCTCGCGCTGTTACGTCCGGCAATCCAGCTATCGATCGCTCAGGATGACCAGCCGATGGTCGGGCGGCTGGGCGGGGCCGCGGACCTGCCGGAAGGCGTGTCCTGGCCGGTCGGTCCGAGTTCGCATCCGCTGTCGCTCGTCGCCACCCTCGACTGCGCGCGACTGGCCGCGTATGAGGTCGACATCGAGCTGCCCAGGGATGGCACACTGCTGTTCTTTGTCGAGTCCGAGGGTGACGGCGATGCCGTGATCTACGTGCCTGTCGGGACGCCTACGCTTCAGCGGTCCGAGGGCTGGGTTTACCCGGAGGAGCCGCTTACCGCGCGAACCGTGCTCACCTGGCCGGACAATGTTCAGCCGGAGCTCGCCGAAGCATTTGGCGGAGGCTCGGCGGTGTTTCCTGCGATCTGGAACCATGTGTCGGCCGGACGGGAGTTCATGGAAGTGGTCGGCGAGTATGAGCTCCGCCACCATGGCTCACGGCACCAGGTCGGCGGCCATGCCATGGTCCTGCAGTCACCGTTCGAGGCCGTTGCCGCCGAACGTCAGGGCGCAGGCTGGTATGACGAAGAGTCGTTCTATGCCGAGGCCCGTCAGTGGGTGCTGCTCCTTCAGCTGGACGAGACAGAGCACATGGGCTGGGGCGACGGGGCGCACATCGTCTGGGGCATACGCCGGGACCACCTCGCCACCCGCGACTTCTCCAGGGCCGTCTTCGACGTCCAGGGCCATTGACGTTCCGCCCACGCCCGGCATCCCCCCGAGTAACCGATCATCGAAAGTGAGCCAGAGCCGAGAAACATGACCATTGAAATGGTCACGTGACCGGTAAGTGGTCGAATCGGCCGGTGCGCCGGCACGTGGCCCGGAGTAGTGTTCCGATCACTGTGCGTCAGAGCGCCGGGGGCGGTGCGCGCCGCGATCGGTGACCGGCCGGGAGCGCCGCGGCCTCGGCACCGTGACCACCCCGACGTGACCACCCCGAGGTGAGGAGAGATCGCGATGGCCGACGACGACCCCGTCCTCGTCACCGGTGCCGGCGGAGGTGTCGGGGGCGTCGGGCGCACCGTGGTGGGGCTGCTGCGCGCACGCGGCCTGCCCGTACGGGCGATGGCGCATCGCGACGACGAGCGCGCGGACGCACTGCGCGCCCTCGGCGCGCAGGTGGTGATCGGTGACCTCACCAGCCCCACGGACGTGGCGGACGCCCTCGACGGCAGTTCCCGGATGTTCTTCGGTATGAGCGTGTCGCCGTCGTACCTGGAGGCCGCCGCCACCGTCGCGACGGTGGCCCGCGCGGTGGGCGCCCTTGAGGTCCTGGTCGGCATCTCGCAGCTGACCGTGTCGCAGATGAACGCGTTGAGCACCGCGGAGTCCCACCAGCAGCGGCTGCACTGGCTGTCGGAGCAGGTGCTCGACTGGTCGGGACTCCCGGTCGTGCACGTCCGGCCCACCGTCTTCCTGGAGAACCCGATGTTCACGACGCTGGCCGAGCGTTCCATCGCCGACAGCGGGACCATTCGGCTTCCCTTCGGGACCGGCCGCACGTCGCCCGTCGCGGCCGGCGACGTCGCGGCCGTGGTCGCCACGATCCTGCGGGACCCCCGGCCTCACGTCGGGCACGTCTACGAGCTGACGGGCCCCAGGTCGCAGGGGATGGACGGGATCGCCGAGGAATACTCCCTGGCCCTGGGAAGGGAGATCCGCTACGTGGACGTCCCGCTCGACGCCTGGGTCGAGCGGGACCTCGCGCCCGCGGGACTCCCGGCGCACACCGAGGAGCACATCGTCACCATGGCGCGCCTGCACCGCCAGAACCGCTACGACCGGATGACCGGGGACGTCGAATCGATCACGGGAAGGCCCGCGACGACGGTGCGGGAGTTCGTCGCGGAAAGGGCCGCTCTCTTCACCCGTCGCCCGCGGTGAGCGGTCACTCGGCGCCGCCGTCCGCCGTCGAGGCGTCCACGCGCACCGGCCGGAGCAGGAGCACGGTCAGCAGCGCCGTCAGCGCCATGCAGGCGGCCCCGAGGAGGGCGGCCAGGTGCATGCCGTCGGTGAAGGCCGAGCGGGCGACGTCGAGCAGGGCCGCTCCCGCCTCTCCCGGTATCCGCGCGGCCACCTCGACGGCACCGCCCAGGGTCTCGCGCGCCGCCTCGGCGTACTCGGGGGGCAGCGCGGGACCCGCCGCGGTGAGCCTCTCGCCGTAGACGGCCAGGCCGATGCTGCCCAGGATCGCGACGCCGAGCGCACCGCCCAGCTCGGTGGCGGCCTCCATGATCGCGGACGCCGAGCCCGCGCGCTCCGGCGGGGCGACAGCGACGATCATGTCGGAGGCCGTCGCCTGCACCGCTCCGATCCCCGTCCCCAGCAGGAGCAGGCCGCCGATGAGGGGCCATCGCTCGGAGTTCACCTCGATCCCGCTCATCACCAGGAAGCCTCCGGCGACGAGCGCCATGCCGCCGCCCATGATGTGTCCCGGGCGTACCCGCTGCGCGATCACGGCGGCCAGCATCGAGCCGGCGAGGGCGGTTCCGGCCGCGGGCAGGGTCAGCAGCCCCGCGACGAACGGCCGTAGCCCGAGCACCATCTGCAGGTACTGCGCGACGAAGTAGAACAGCCCCACCAGGGCGAAGACCGCGAGCGTGCTCGCGATCAGGGACACGGTGAAGCCCCGGCCGGCGAACAGCCTCAGGTCGAGCATCGGGGTGGGCAGCGTCCGCTGCCTGTGCAGAAAGGCGACGCAGAACAGCGACCCGGCGACGACACCGAGCAGCGCCTGGAGGCCGAGGCCGTCGACGGCGAACTGCTTGATCCCGTAGACCGTCGGCAGCACGGCCGCCAGTGAGAGCGCGGCACTGAGCAGGTCGAACCTCCAGGGGCGCGGATCACGGTACTCGGGGAGCACGATCGGCCCCAGCACCAGCAGCAGGACCATGACCGGCACGTTGATCAGGAACACCGACCCCCACCAGAGGTGCTCCAGCAGCCGGCCTCCCACGATCGGCCCCAGCACGCTGCCCCCGGCGAAGCCGGCGGCCCATACCGCGACGGCCATCCGGCGCTGCCGCGGATCGCGGAACATGTCCCGGATCAGCGCGAGGGTGGGCGGCATCAGGCTCGCCGCCGCGGCGCCCTGCAGGGCGCGGGCCGCGATGAGCGACTCGGCGCTGGGGGCGTACGCGGCGATGACCGACGTGACACCGAACGCGGCGGCTCCGATCAGCAGCAGCTTCCGGCGGCCGATCCTGTCCCCCAGGGCACCCATCGTGATCAGCAGACCGGCCAGCAGGAAGGCGTAGATGTCGACGATCCACAGCAGCTGGGAGCCGGTCGGCATGAGGTCCGCGCTCAGGAAGGGCAGCGCGAAGTAGAGCACCGTCACGGTCACCGAGACGAGCAGGACGGGCAGGACGAGCACCGCGAGTCCGAGCCATTCCCTCCGCCCTGCCGTGGCCACCGTTCGCACCATTGCCGAAACCTCCTCGGATACCCTGTACGCAAAATATGCGTATACATCGTACGCAAAATTTTTGGACGCATGCAAGGGTTGATATCCAGGCCAATACGGCACGCATTAACGTGCAGAAATACCTTCAAAAACAAGGAGGTTCAGCCAGGTGACGGCGTATCTCACTCGCCATAACGTCACACCGCCGCCTTTCATTACGTCACAAAAAACGCGTGTTAGAATTTCGTCACACCAGTGGGCGTGCCGGAATTGGACGAGGACGCATGTTGACGTGTGCGCAATGTGAAAAGCCGTTGGACGCCGCGCCTCGGGGTCGACGCCCGCGGTACTGCTCCCGTGCCTGTCAGGCACGGGCCTACCGGATCCGCGCCGCCGGACGAGCCGCGCGCCTCACCGAGCCCGCGCCGCGGACCGTTCTCCCCACGCCCCCGCCGAGCACCGGCGATCCGACGGAACGGCACGAGCCCCCAGCCGGCTTGAGCACCGAGCGAATCGTGCGCACCGCGGTCCGGATCGCCGACGCCGAGGGGCTGGACGCGCTGTCGATGCGCCGCGTCGCGACCGAGTTGGGCACCGGCGCGATGTCGCTGTACCGCTACGTGCCGGGCAAGGACGCGCTCGTCGAGTTGATGGTCGAGGCCGTCTTCGGCGAGGACCCGCATCCGGGCTCCGGTCCCGGTGGCTGGCGCACCGGACTGGAGGCCGCGGCGAGGCGGGAGTGGCGCATGTACTCCAGGCACCCCTGGGTGCTGCGGGTCATCGCCACCCCCCGGCCGCCGATCGGGCCGAACGTGCTGACCGACGTCGAGTGGGCGATGCGCGCCATGGACGGCCTCGGCCTCGACCCGACGACAACGCACTGGGTGGCCATGACGGTGAGCGCCCAGGTGCAGGGCGCGGCCCTGCTGCTGGTGAACGAAGTGGAGGCCGAGCGTCGCACCGGGGTCACGGCCGGGCAGTGGCGTGTGTCGAGGACGCCGGCGCTCCTGGAGATCCTGGAGTCCGGGCGGTTCCCGATACTGTCCAGACTCCACGCGGAGCGGGGGGACGTGATCGACATCGACGAGTGGTTCGAGTTCGGCCTGCGGCGTCTCCTCGACGGTCTCGCCGTCCTGGTGGAAGGCCGGGAGAAAGGGACGGCGTAGGACGCGGAGCCGGATTCGGCCCGCGGTCCGGCACGGTAAGGACCGTCGCGTGGCGGTGCGGTGCCCCGGGCGGTGAGACCCCGCGGTCGACGGACTTGTTCACCCGGTCTTGGCCGTGCATTGGCGGCCGGGAGACACCGAAGACGCGTAGCATCGGCGTTCTGTGGCATTCATTCGTTTCCTGCTCGGACTCACGGACACGGAGGATCATGAACGGCCCCCTCATCCCCGCCGCCCGCGCGGCGGCCGACCAGACCGGGCCGGGCGAGATCCCCGCGTCGCGGCGCTCCTTCCTGCCGGAGACGGTGGAGACGCCGTGACGAGCCTGCTGCGCAATCCCGTGAAGAACTACGACTGGGGCTCGCGCACGGCCATCGCCACGCTGGCCGGGCGCCCCTCCCCCGCGGAGCGGCCCGAGGCGGAGATGTGGTTCGGCACCCACCCGTCCGGCTCCTCGTCGGTGCTGCGGCGGGGGACGTGGCGCTCCCTCGCCGAGACGGTGGCCGCCGACCCGGTGGCCGAGCTCGGGGAGAGGACCGTTGAGCAGTTCGGCTCGCGGTTGCCGTACCTGCTGAAGCTGATCGCCGTGGACCTGCCGCTGTCACTGCAGGTTCATCCGTCGCGACGGCAGGCGGAGGAGGGCTACGCCAGGGGCGTCTACGTCGACCCGTTCCCCAAGCCCGAGCTGATCTGCGCGCTGACCCCGTTCACCGCGCTGGCCGGGTTCCGTCCGCCCGCAGAGGCCGCGGCGCTCATCGGCGGGCTGGGCATCCCGGAACTGGAGCCCGTCGTGGCGCCGCTGGCCGCCGGGGACGCCTCCGCCGCGCTCCGCGCGCTGGTGGAGTGGCCGAAGGAGGGCCGGGAGGACCTTGTGGCCGCGATCGCGCGGGCCGCGTCGGCCGCGGGCGGCCCCGACGACGAACTGGTGGTACGCCTGACCGGCATCCACCCGGAAGACCCGGCCTGCCTCGCCCCGCTCTTCCTGCGCCGCCACGAGCTGCGGCCCGGCGAGGCGCTGTTCCTGGGCGCGGGAGTCCTGCACTGCTACCTGAGCGGTTTCGGTGTGGAGATCATGGGCAGCTCCGACAACGTGCTCCGCGCGGGGCTGACCAGCAAGCCGATGGACGTCGACGAGCTGCTGCGCGTCACCGACCCCTCGATCTCGCCCCTGCCGGTCGAGCCGGTCGGCAACCTCTACCGCACGCCCGCCCCGGAGTTCCGCCTCGGCACGGCCGTTCCGGGCTCCGGGCTCACCCTGGAGGGCGGAGTACCGCGCATCCTGGTGTGCACCGAGGGCGAGGTCGAGGCCGGCGGGCAGGTGCTACGGCCGGGCGAGTCCGCCTTCGTCCCCGCCGCCGGACCGGTCCGCCTGCGCGGTTCCGGGACGATCTTCTGGGCCGAACCGGGCCTCGACTGACCCGCCCACCGTCTCGGCCGCCGTAGGCCGGGGCCGGGGAAGCACGGCGCACGCCATCGTCCCCGCCCCGGCGCCCCGGCCGCGTGACGACGGGCAGTCCCGTACCCGGGCAGGCCGGGGCCGGTCACTCCGGGCCGCGGTCGTCGAGCCGCGCGTCCTGCCGGCCCTGGCCGAGCTCGTCGGCCCGCAGCGCGAGGAGGACGTCGGGGCGCAGCAGCCGGGAGGGGGCGTCCAGGTCCAGCAGCCGGAGGATGCGGCGCAGGCGGTAGCTGACGGTGTTCTCATGGATCGACAGGTGCTGCGCGGTCAGCCGTACCGACAGGCCGCAGGTGAGGTAGGTCCGCAGGGTCTCGATGAGCACCGGGCTGGGTCTCAGCGGGGTCAGCACCGTGTCCACCAGGCGGCCGGCGTCGAGGGGGTTGCCGATGAGAAGCACCTCGGGGATGACCCGCTCGAAGTGGACGACCACGCGGTCGGCCCCCATCCGCAGCCCGGCCTCCAGGGCGGCCAGCGCCTCCCGGCACGACCCGCCCGCCTCCCCGAGCCTGGGCCGCGGCTCACCGAGGCCCAGGACGAGGCCCGGCGGGATGCCCGGCCGGCGGGCGGCGCGGGTCAGCGCCTCGTCGAGGCCGGGCGCGTCGGCGAGCAGAAGCAGCGTGGTGGCTCCCTTGCTCCCGGCGAGGATCCGGCTGCGCAGCCGGGGGCGCAGCGAGTCGAGCACCGCCTTCTGCGCCCTGGCGAGCGCGAGCGGGCTGGTCACGTCGGCCATGCCGATCGCGGCGGCGCGATGCGGCACCTGGGCGGGCACTCCGACGAGCCGGGCGCGTTCCTCGACGTCGGCGGGGTCGAGCGGCTCCCCGCCGGCGAGCCGGGACACCAGGTCGGTGGCGATCTGGTCGAGATGGGCGGCGGCCTCGCTGCGGGTCTGGCGGTAGGCGTCGGTCGAGGCGTCGATCATGGAATCGGTCAGCGCGGCCAGCCGCTGCACGAGCCCGGCGAGGTCGTGGCCCTGGACCGACGGCCCGGCCGCGGCGGCGAGCCGCTCCAGTAGCGCCCGCTCGGCGGTGTGCCAGGAGGCGACCAGGCTCTCGATCGGCACGCCCTGGATGGCCCGCCGCTGGCCGAGCAGCGCCGCGGACAGCAGTTCGGCCTCGGTGAGGGCCCGCCGCTCGGCCACCGCCGAGAGCACGGCGGTGAGGTTGGGCGCGACCACCTCGGTGAGGTCCTCGACCTCCATCCGCGCCTGGTCGTATCCGGGCAGGCGCTCCCAGACGGTGCCGACCAGGGTGGCCGCGATCTCCTCGACCTGCGCGAGGAGGCCGCGGGCCTTTTGTGTCATGTCCACAAAAGCGATCTCCCCATCTTCCGGCAGAGCCACGTAGTTGGGCATACGCCCCTTAATGGACTATGGACTATCCCAGGGCACAGTCCCAGTCAAGGAGGGCGCTATGAGTACAAAAGTGGAGTCGGAGTCGATCGCCACCGACCTCGACGACCACGCGCTGGAGCCTGTGCCCGCACATCGGCGCAAGTCCCTGATCCAGATGATCATCGTCCAGATCGGCTGGAACATCAGCGTCAGCAGCTTCCTCGTCGGCGGTGTCGTGGGCGGCGGGACCACCTTCGGTGAGGGAATGGCCGCGATCCTCGTCGGCAACCTGGTCCTGGTGGCCGTGTCCGCGCTGATCGGGCTGGTCGGTTACCGGACCGGCCTGTCCAGCTACCTCGCCGCCAGGGTCGTCTTCGGCCGCCAGGGCGCGGTCGTGGTCTCGCTGCTGCTCGGTGTGATCGCCATGGGGTTCATCGGGGTGCTGATGGACACCTGGAGCGGGGCGGTGCACAAGCTGATTCCGGCGATCCCACCATGGGCCTTCATTCTGGCGTTCGGCGCCGCCATCACCACGACGGCGATCTTCGGGTTCAAGGGACTGGCGAAGTTCTCCGCGATCGCGGTGCCCATCGAGGTCGCGATCGCGCTGCTGGCGCTCTTCAAGATCGGCGGCGGGGACGGCGGGTTCGCCGAGGTGGCCGCCCAGCAGCCCGCGGTGCCCATCGGGTTCGCCGTCGCGGTCGGCGCCGTCATCTCGACGTGGGTCACCGGCGCCGCGCTCGTCGGGGACGTGACGCGTTTCGCCTCCCACGGCCGGGATGTGATCATCTCCTGCTTCGCCGGGTTCGTCGTGGGCGCGGGCGTCTTCGAGATCATCGCCACCGTCTCAGCCATGTCCGTGGGCAACAGCAACTTCGTGCTGGTCATGCAGGGACTGGGCCTGCTGGCCCCGGCCGCGGTGATGCTGGTGCTGGCCCTGTGGAACACCGCCGACAACAACCTCTACTCGGCCTCGCTCGCCTTCACCAACGCCTCCAACACCCTGGGGCTGCGTGTCGGCAAACCCACCTGGACCATAATCTCGATCGTCATCGCGATCCTGGTCGCCTTCGCCGGCCTGGCCGCCCAGTTCCTCGTCTTCCTGAACGTCATCGCGATCATCGCGCCGCCGTTCGCCGGCGTGCTCATCGCGCACTTCTGGATCCTGGCCCGCCACCACACGGGCGACCAGCTGCTGGAGTCGGCACCGGCCGTGCGGGCCGAGGCCCTCGTGGCCTGGGTCGTGGCGGCGCTGCTGGCGAAGTACACCGACGTCCTGCTGACCGACGCCATCGAGGGGCTGGTCTACGGGTTCGTCTGCTATGCCGTACTGGGCTGGGCGGTGACCGCCCTCAGGCGGAACGCCCCGATTCCGGTCACGGCCGACGCACGGGAAGGAGATGTTCGATGAGATTCGGTCTGGGAGTGCCCACGGGCACGGAGGGACTGATGTACCCCGTCCCCTACGCCGACGCCGCCGAGGCGGTCGAGCTGGCCGTCCAGGCCGAGCGGCTGGGATTCGACTCGGTCTGGGGCAACGACCACGTGACCACGCAGGGCTACGTGCGCGAGGAGTTCGACACCCCGCCCCGCTACTACGACCCGTTCGCCTATCTGAGCTACGTCGCGGCGCTCACCAGCCGGATCCGGCTGGCCACGGCGATCATGGTGCTGCCGTTCCGCAACCCGGTGGTGGCCGCCAAGCAGGTCGCCACCCTCGACCGGCTGTCCGGAGGCAGGGCCGTGCTGGGCGTGGGCATCGGCGCCTACCGCGAGGAGTTCGAGGCGATGAACCCCGGGCGGCGCATCAACAGGGGCGAGCACGCGGCCGAGGCCATCCAGGCGCTCAACGCGTTGTTCACCGAGCGGCGCGCCTCCTTCAAGGGGCGCTGGGTCGAGTTCGAGGACGTGGAGTCCTACCCCAAGCCGGCACAGCCCGCGCTGCCGATCCTGTCCGGCGGCAACGCGCCGGGCTCCCGCACCCGCGCGGCGCTGTACGCCGGCGGGTGGCTGCCCGCCTGCCTCACCCCCGGCGAGGTGGCCGCGGGCATCGCCGACATCAGGGCGCAGGCGGCGGCCGCGGGCCGCGAGCTGCCCGGCGGGTTCGAGGTCGCGCTGCAGGTGGCGGTCTGCGTGGCGCCCACCCACGAGGAGGCCTGGCGCAGATTCCGCGCCTCCCAGCTCCACAACCACATGGTCTCGCTGTCCGGCACGACGCTGAAGGACCAGGGCGTCTCCGACCTGGCGAGCCGCAACCTCATCGGCACTCCGGACAGCGTGGCCGAGCAGATCGCCGCCTACCGGCAGGCCGGCGTCGACACCCTCGCCGGGCTGCTGTTCGCGGCCGACACCGTGCCGGAGACGCTCGACGCCATGCACGAGTTCAGCGAGACCGTCATCGCCAAGCAGGCGGGAGGTCGGCCATGAGCGCCGTTCCCCCCGCCCCGGACGTCGACCTGCGCCGGCTGGCGGCGGAGCGGCTCACCCGGCTGCGCGGGGCCCTGGCCGAGGCTCCGTTCGACGCCGTCGTCCTCACCACTCCGGAGAGCGTCCTGTACGCCACCGGCTACCGCAGCGTGGCCGGGGCACTGTTCCGCGCCCACCGGATGGCGGCCGTGGTGACCGGCGACGACTGCTGGCTGGTATGCCCGGCCGCCGACACCGCCCCCGCGGTGGACGGCGGCGTGCCGGAGGACCGGGTGGTGCCGTTCGGCCGGTTCTACTTCGAGTCGTCCGGCCCCACGCCCCTCACCGGTGCCGCCGACCGGCACCCCGACCTGTACGCGGCGCTCGCCACCGCGACCCGCGCCGCCGGGGCGGGGCTCCGGTACGGCGTCGAGGGGCTCGACGGCGAGGTGGCCCTGCGCGAGGCCGCGGGCGACCCCACCGCGGCCGACGCCACCGGCTGGGCGAGCCGGGTCCGCGGAGTGAAGCTCCCCGGCGAGGTGGCGCTGCTGCGCCACGCCGCCCGGCTCGCCGAGGCCGGAGTCCACGCCGCCCTGGAGATCGCCGCGGAGGGGGTGTCCGAGCACGAGCTCGCCCAGGCGGTGGCCGCCACGATGGTCGCCGGGGGCGCCGAGCCTCGCTTCGTGGTGGCGACCACCGGCCCGCGCTCCGCCCTGGCCGACGCCCACCCGACCGACCGGCGCTGGCGCCCCGGCGAGCTGGCCCGCTTCGACATCGGCTGCCTGTACGCCGGCTACTGGTCCGACATCGGGCGCACCGCGGTGCTCGGCGCGCCCGACGCCCGCCAGGCCGGTCACTACGCGGCGATCCTCGCCGGCCTGGACGAGCAGGTCGCCCTGACCCGCCCCGGCGTGACCGCCTCGGAGGTCTTCGACGTCGCGATGCGGGCGGTGCGACGGGAGGGGGTCACGCCCTACCGGCGCCAGCACTGCGGGCACGGCATCGGCCTCGCCGTCTACGAACCGCCCATCGTCTCCCCCGGCGTGGAGACGGTGCTGGAACCGGGCATGACATTCTGCTTCGAGACGCCGTACTACAACCTCGGATGGGGCGGGATGATGGTGGAGGACACCCTGGTGGTGACCGGCGACGGGGCGGAGCTGTTCACCCGCTCGCCGAGGGAGCTGACGGTGGTGCCGGCATGACCCCGGTCTCCCGCTACCTCGGCCGGCTGGCCTGCCAGCGGTGCTCGGCGACCTACCCCGACCCTTCGCTGGAACTCGCCGGGCGCGGCTGCCCGGCCTGCGAGAAGGAGGGGGCGCCCGCCAACGTGCTCCCGGTCTACGACCTCGGCGGCCTGCGCGGCCTGCCCTGTGACCCCGCCCAGCCGGGGCTGTTCCGCCACCGCGCGCTGCTGCCGCTGGACGGCGCCACACCCGCGGTGAGCCTGGGCGAGGGCGGCACCCCGCTGGTGCCGCTCCCCCGCACCGCCGAACGCCTCGGGCTCGGCGCGGTCCTCGTCAAGGACGAGACCCGCAACCCGACCTGGTCCTACAAGGACCGGCTGGCCGCCGTGGCGGTCACCAAGGCCGTGGAACTGGGCGCCCCGGCGGTGGTCGTGGCGAGCACCGGTAACCACGGGGCGGCGGTCGCCGCCTACGCGGCACGCGCGGGGCTGCCCTGCGTGGTGCTGACCGTGGCGTCGGTACCGGCCACGATGAAGACCCTCATGCAGGTGTACGGTGCTCGCGTCGTCGCCCTGGAGAACCCCCCGGATCGGTGGCGTCTGATGCGGCGGCTCGTCGAGGAGCGCGGCTGGCTGGCGATGTCCGGGCACGCCGACCCGCCGGTGGGGTCCATCCCCTACGGCGTCGACGGCTACAAGACGATCGCCTACGAGATCGTCGCCGACCTCGGCCGGACTCCCGACCACGTGGTCGTGCCCGTCGCCTACGCCGACGGGCTGGCCGGGATCCGGCGCGGCTTCGCCGACCTCGTGGAGTCGGGGCTGGCCGACCGGATGCCGGTCCTCGTCGCGGCCGAGCCGTTCGGCCCGCACCACGCCGCCCTGGCCGCCGGCACGGACACCGCGGGACCGGTGCCGACCGCCCCGTCGGTCGCGTTCTCCATCGCCTCGCCGTACGGGACCTTCCAGGGCCTGGCCGCGCTGCGGGCGACCGGCGGCCGGGCGGTGCCCGTCCCCGACGACGCGCGCATCCTCGACGCGCAGGGCAGGCTCGGCCGGGAGGCGGGCCTGTACCTGGAGGCCTCGTCCGTCACCGCGCTGGTCGCGGTGGAGGACCTGGCCGGGTCGGGCGCGCTGCCCGCCGACGCCACCGTGGTCGTGGTCGGCACCTCCACCGGCCTGAAGGACGTCGGGGCCACCGCCGCCACCCTGCCGCCGGTGCCCGTCGTGGAACCCACGCCCGCCGCGCTCGACCGGGGGCTCGCCGCACTCGACCGGCGAAGTGGCGGCCTCGGCCCGGAGGGCGAGCGATGAGACTCGCGTTCTCCATCTCCGGGCACCGCGACGCCGCCTCCGCCGTCGCGGTCGCCAGGCTCGCCGAGGAGGCCGGGTTCGACACCGTGTGGATCACCGAGGACTACTGCGAGCGCGGCGCCTTCGCGCTGGCCGGCGCGATCGCCGCGGTCACCGGGCGGATCCGGGTGGGCATCGGGGTGGTCAACCCCTGGACCCGCCACCCGGCGCTGATCGCCATGGAGCTCGCCGCCTTGGAGGAGATCAGCGGCGGGCGCGCGATCCTCGGCCTCGGCGCGAGCAACTCCCGCTGGATGACCGACCGGCTCGGCATCCCCTTCGACCGGCCGATCGGCCGCCTGGCCGAGGCGGTCGACATCGTCAGGGCGATGATGACCGGCGAGCGCGTCGACCACCGGGGCGAGCACTTCCGCGTGTCGGCCGGGCTGTCCTTCACCCCGCCGCGCCGCACCCCGCCGATCGTGCTGGGGGTCAAGGGGCCGCGGGCGCTGGCCCTGGCCGCCGAGCGGGCGGACGGCCTGCTGCTGTCCATCCTCTCCTCCGCGCCCTACGTCGCCTCGGTCCGCGAGCGCGTCGGGGCCGGGGTGGAACTGGCCGCCTACGTCGGGCTGTCGGTGGGCGAGGACGCGCGCGCGGCCCGCGACCGGCTGCGCCCCATGGTGGCGACCTACCTCGGCGTGCACGGCGACCACGAGATCACCAGAACCGCGGGGCTCGACGCGGGGCTGTGCGCCGCGTTCCGCGAGGGGTGGCTCTCCGACGCTCCGCGCACCGACCTCGTCGACGACGCGCTGCTCGAACTGTTCGCCGCCGCCGGGACGGCCGCCGACGCCGCCGCGTCACTCGGCCGCCTGGCCGCCGCCGGCCTGGACGTGGCGGTCGTCCGCGACGACCCCGACACCGATCCGGGACGGCTCATGCGCGCGGCCGCCCTCGCCATCGGCCGCTGACCCGCCTTCTGGCCGGCCCGCCGGGACCTACGCTCCCGGCGGGCGCTCACCGTCCATACCGGCCCGCTATGACGGATAACCCTTACGGTGCGCGAAGCGTCCCCACCAGCGAGGCTGGAGGTTATTCGATGACACCATCCGAGATGGTCGCGGACCAGGACCTCCGTCTGGAGCTGATCCTGGTCGAGGTACTGCACCACGAGGCCGAGCACCTGGTGACCGGCTGAGCGCCCCGGTCCCGGCTCCAACGGGGGAGCCTGGACCGGAGTCGTCCGGACGGACGATCAGGGGCGTCCCACACCGGCCGCGGCCATCAGTTCGTCCGGGTCGGCGATCACGTTCTCCCGCCAGCCCTGCGGTATGTGCCGGAGATCCACGGATTCGCCGTCCCGCTCCAGGATGAGCCCGAGAACCCGCTGCGGGGTCAGCGGGATCTGCGCCACGGACTTGCCGATGGCGTCCGCCACCGCGCAGGAGACCACGGCGGCCACGTTCAGGATCGGCACCTCACCCGCGCCCTTGACGCCCAGGGGCCCGATGGACGGAGCCCCTTCGTAGAGATCGAGCCGGACCGGGACGACATCGCCGGACAGGGGCACGCGGTAGGTCTCGAAACCCGTCTGCCGCACCTTCCCCCGAGGGTCGATGGTGATCTCCTCGTGCAGCGCGTAGCCCAGTCCCTGGACCACACCGCCCTGCACCTGGCCCAGGATGGCCCTGGGGTTGATCGCCCGGCCGACGTCCTGCACGACGCGGTAGGCCAGCACCTCCACGTGGCCGGTGTCCGGATCCACCGCCACGTCGCACTCGTGCACGGCGAAGACCGGCAGGTCCAGTGCCCCGATCAGGTGTCCGGCCGCGCAGCCGGACATGGGCTGCACGCCGGTGCCGGTGAACGAGCCGGAGCCGGAGATCGGTCCCGACACCTGCTGCGCGTGTTCGGCGACCTCTCTGAGGGTGATCCGCGCCGACGGCACCCCGTTCACGACGACGTGGCCGTCGGCGAGGCTCAGGTCGCCGGGAGACGTCTCGAGCATCTCCGCCGCGACCTCGAAGACCTTCCTGCGCACCTCGTCGCAGGCGGCGACGCCGGCCGCCCCCAGCGAGACGGTGGTCCTGCCGCCGCCCACGCCGCCGTCGTATCCGGCCGCGTCGGTGTCCGCGGCCCGGACCGTGACGTCCTCCACCCGCAGGCCCAGCGAATCGGCGACGATCTGCGGGATCGCCTGCACGGTCGATCCCGAACCGATCTCGACCCCGGCGGTGACCAGGGTGACGCCGCCGTCCGGGTTGAGGTTCACCGTCGCCGCGGAGGGCCCCACGAAGATGAACCAGGTGCCGACCGTCGTCGCGGTGCCGTACAGACGTCCGTCGTCGGCCTGCCTCACGGGCTCGCCCGAGTCCCGCAACGAGATCATCCGATCGAGCATGGGAGCGAGCACATCGCCCTCGAACACCTGCCCGGTGGACCCGATGTCGCCGTCGCCGAGGACGTTGCGCCGCCGGAACTCCACCCTGTCCATGCCGAGCGCCGCGCAGATCTCGTCGGTGTGCCGCTCAAGGGCCGCGGTGCAGTACGTGCCGTTGCAGGCGCGGAACGCCCCGTTGGGCGGCGAGTTGGTGTAGACCGCGCGGCTCACCAGCCGCACGGCTCCCAGGCGGTAGTTCCCGCCCAGCGTGTGAGCCGTCATGCTGGTCAGGAACGGCTGTTCACCGCCGTAGGCGCCGCAGTCCATCAGGACCACCGCCTCCCGGGCGAGGATCTCGCCCGACTCCGACACGGCGGACCGGATGCGGATCTCCGCGTTCTCCCGGCAGAGCGCCGTCTGCATCTCCTCCTGCCGGCTGTTGACCAGCTTGACGGAACGGCCCGAGGCGCGGGCCAGCAGGGCGGCGAACGGCTCGATGCTCACCTCGAACTTCATCCCGAATCCACCGCCGACCGGCGGAACCACCACCCGGACGTCGGACTCCCGCACCCCGAGGAGGCGTGCCGTGGAGTTGCGGACCGCCCAGGGGACCTGGGTGGACGTCTGAAGGACGAATCGCCCGTTCTCGTAGCCGGCCACGCAGGCGCGCGGTTCCAGCGGCGTCTGGTTCTGCCTGCCCGCGACGAACTCCGTCTCGATGATCCTGACGTCGCTCCGGGCGAACACCGCGTCGGTGTCCCCGCGCACCACCGTGGCCTCCCAGCCGATGTTCCGCGCCCGCCGGCCGCCCTCGATGAGCACGTCGTAGTCTTCCCAGCCCGGATGGAGATCGCGGGCGTCGCCGGCCAGCGCCTGGGCCATGGTGATCAGGGGGGTGAACTCCTCGATCTCGACCACGATGGCCGCGGCGGCCGCGCGGGCCTGCTCGAGGGTCTCCGCCGCGACCGCCGCGATGGGCTCGCCCAGGTAACGGATCTCGTCGACGGCGAACAGGGGGTGGTCGGCGACGGTGATCCCGTACCGGCCGGGGGCGTCGGCGGCCGACACGACGGCCCGCACTCCGGGCATGCGCCGGGCGGGCTCCAGGTCGACCGAGACGATGCGGCCCGCGGCCACGTCCGACCGGCGCAGCGCCGCGTGCAGGAGCCCTCCCGCGGCGGCGTCCACCGTGAACATCGTCCGGCCGCGCAGCTTGTCCTCGGCGTCGCGACGGGGCAGGTTGGCTCCGATGACCTGGCTCACGATCCGTTCCCCTCCGCCTGTCGTCCCTGTCCCGCGGCCGCCTGTGCCGCCGCGAGCGCGGCGTCCACGATGCGCTCGTATCCGGTGCACCTGCAGATGTTGCCGACCAGGGCTTCCCGTACGTCATCCCGGTCGGGGTCCGGATCCGACTCCAGCAGCGCGCTCAGCGATATCAGCATCCCGGGAAAGCACATCCCGCACTGCACCGCGTCGGCGTCCTTCATCGCCTGCTGAAGGGGGGAGAGCGCGCCGGCCGGGTCCGCGAGGGACTCCACCGTCCGGACCGACCTGCCCTCCGCGTGCCCCACCGGAACCAGGCAGGACGCCACCGCGTCGTCGTCCACGAACACCGTGCACGATCCGCAGAACCCTTCGCCACACGCCATCTTCGTGCCGCTCAGGTGCAACTCCTCGCGGAGCACCCTGGCCAGCGGGGTCATCGGGCCGGCGTGCACCCGCCTCACCTCGCCGTTGACCGTCAACTCGGTGCTCATGCCCTGCCCGCCTCTCCGCGCTCTTCCCGTCCGGCGCGACTGGACCGCTCCAGTGCGCGTACGGCCCGGCCCACGACCGCCGGCAGCACCTGCGACCGGTACCAGCCGTCCACCTCCACCGACTCCCGCGCCTGGAAGGATCCGGCGTGCTCGCGGGCGGCGAGCACCGCCGCGTCCGCGTCGAGTCGCCGGCCGACCAGCGCGGCCGCCATCTCCGGCCACAGGCGGGCCACGGGTTCGACCGAACCCACCGCGACGGTGGCCGACTCCACCACCCCCGCGTCGTCCACCGCGGCCGTGGCACTGACGATGACGACCGGGTAGTCCCCCGCCCGCCGCATGGTCAGGCGAGCGTGCGCGGACACGACGGGAGCCAGCGGCACGGACACGTGCGACAGCACCGTCGCGGGAAGTGCCGCGCCCCGCGTGGCGAGGAACCGGCCGAGCGGCATCCTGGTCTCACCGGCCGGACCCCTCACGATGGCGACGGCCGACAGGCTCAGCAGCGCGGGTACCAGATCCGCCGCGGCGAAGCCGGTGGTGCAGAGGTTGCCGCCGACCGTGGCCTGACGCCTGACGGACGGGTTGGCCGATTTCGCCGCGGCCTGCCGGAGGACGTCCAGCCCGGGGTGGCCGGCCAGCGCTTCGGCCAGCCGGGCATGGGTGACGGCCGCGCCGATCGTGAGATTCGTACCGTCGTCGTCGATCCGTCCCAGTTCCTCGATCCGGGCCAGTGACACGTACTCGCCGTGGAACGGCTCGCCACGGGCGGGACTCCGCATGACCCAGGTGGCACCGGCGATCGGCACGGCGTCCAGGTCGGAGGTCGCCAGCCGCTCGATGGCGTCGTCGAGCGAGGCCGGCCGGTACAACGCCGGTGTTGCCGAAGCTGTCGTCAAAGCTGTCAACGGAACTCCTTGTCCAAGGGCCCGCGGCCGGGGTCCGGCCGCGGGCCACGGCCCGGCTCAGCGGACGGCGACCATGATGCCGACCTCCACCGGACTGTTCAGCGGTAGCCGCGGGGCTCCCACATTGGTACGGACGTGCCGGCCGGCTTCCCCGAAGATCTCCACCATGAGCTTGCTCGCGCCGTCGAGCACGGCCGGATGTTCGACGAAGTCCGGGCCGCCGGCGATGTGCCCGGTCACGCTGAGAACGCGGACGATGTCGTCGACACCGCCGAGAACGCCGGCCGCGGCGGCGATCGCGTTCAGGCCGGCCTGACGTGCCGCACCGGCCGCGGCGGCGATGTCGAGGTCGACGCCGACCAGCCCCGTCAGCGGCAGGCGGCCGTCGACGAAGGGCAGCTGGCCCGTTGTGATCACGATGTCGCCGTGCCGGACCGCCGCGACGTACGCACCGGCCGGCGCGGGGACGTCGGGCAGCACCAGTCCCAGTGCCGCCAGCCGTTCCGAAGCGGGCTGGGGTCGCATCAGGCGGCCGCGCCCAGAGCCTGGCGCACCCGCGACTCCCAGTCCGCCGCGGCGGCACGCGCCCGCAGCGCCTCCTCCAGGGTCACCGCCACGAAGCGGGTTCGCGTCCCCGGAGAGCACTGGGCGACCAGGTTGAGATCGGTGCTGATCACGGTGGCCAGCATGGCGTAGCCGCCGCCGGAGACCGCGTCGCGATGCAGGATGATCGGCTCCACGCCGCCCGGCACCTGGATGGAACCGATCGGATATCCGGCGTCGACGATGTTGGAGGGGTCGGAGCCCGCGCCGAACGGCTGAACCCGCTGCTCCCATTCCAGCACCGGACCGGAGTATCGGAAACCGGTGCGGTCCGCGACCGGGGTCAGCGACCACTCCGACTCCAGCAGGCAGCTGCGACCGGCGTCGGTCAGCCGGTAGTCGTACAGCCCCATGACCACCCGTAGCTCGACGTCACGGCTGTGGACGGGCCGAAGCTCCTCGGGCACGACCCTGCCGGGGGTTCCCCCGGCCCCGCCGATCGGGACCAGGTCGCCCTTCCTCAGGTTCCGGCCCTCGAAGCCGCCGAATCCGCCCAGCGCGTAGGTCGACCGGCTGCCCAGCACCACGGGAACGTCGAACCCACCGGCGACGGCGATGTAGACGCGCGCGCCCGCCTGCAGGAAACCGAAGGTCAGCCGGTCTCCGGCCGCGACCGCGAAGGACTCCCACTGCGGGACCGGTGCTCCGTTGAGCAGCACCGGCATGGTCGCGCCGGTGACGGCCACCACCGTCGGCTCGTCGAACCGCAGGGCGGGCCCCATGTAGGGCGACTCGATGACCGCCGCGTCCGGGGTGTTGCCGACGAGCAGGTTGGCCGCGGCCGCGGCGCGCAGATCGGCGGCGCCGGACGGCGGGATGCCCACGCTGTAGTAGCCGGGCCGGCCGCGGTCCTGGATGCTTGAGGCCAGCCCGGGCTCCAGAATCTCAACCGGCATAGAGAGCTCCCAGAAGTTCGGTGTTGTAGCCGTCGGGGTCGGCGAGGAATCGATCGAGGTCGAAGGTGATCGGGCGCTGGCGGTAGCGGTAGGTGCCGGCCTCGACCTGCGCTCGGATGCTGTCGTATTCGGCACTGTCGATACCGCGGAACTTGACGATGTCGCCGGGCCGGAAGAACACCATGAAGTCGCTGAAGTCGGCGAGCCTCTGCTCCGGGTCGAAGATCGGCACGGGGGTGACGCCGAACATCTGGTACCCGCCGGCTCCGCGGACCGAGTAGATGCAGGCGAAGCATCCGCCGTGTCCGATGGTGAGGGCGGGCGTGTCGGTGCGCGGCCGCAGATACTTGGGCAGCTCGAGCTGGCGTTCCCGGGGAACCATCTGGAACATGAACGGCAGTCCAGCCACGAAGCCGACCATCGAGGTGATCCACGGCGAGCCCGAATGGGCGTCGATGAACGCCTGCACGGAGTCCATGTCGTTCTCGACGGCCGCGAACTCCAGGTCGTTGCCCTCGGGCCGCTGGTGCCGGTCGCGGAACCTGGCCCCCGTCTCGTTGGTGAACGGGTCGTCGTACCAGACGGGGACCTCGAAGATCCTGGTCTCGATGCTCCGCGAGGGTGAGCCCGCGACCTGCGCCTCGGCCGCCCTGACCGCCGCCTCGACCGTGGCGGGCGGCACGACGTCGGGGTCGAACCTGATCAGCAGGGACGCGTTCGCCGGGCAGATGTCCACGATCCCCGGCAGCCGGTTCTCGGTGAGAGCCTTCGCCACCGCCATGGCCGTGAAGTTGACCTCAAGGCTCATCGCCTCGGCGAACTGGACGACCAGATGCTCGTCGCCACCCCAGGAGTAGCGGCTCTCGCCTGCTCTGCACACGGTGTTCTCCTTCACTTGCCGCCCCCGGTCCTGGTGCCGGCCATCCAGTCCTCCAGGAAGGTGGTGTGGTACCGGCCGTCGCGGAACTCCTCGATATCGATCACCTCGCGCAGGAATCCCGCGGTGGTGACGACGCCTGCTATCTCGACCTCGTCCAGGGTCCGGGCCATCCGGGCGATCGCCGCCCGGCGGCTGTCCCCCCAAACGATGATCTTGGCGAGCAGGGAGTCGTAGAAGGGGCTGACCTCGCTGCCTGGCCCGAATCCCGAGTCGATGCGGACGAACGGGCCGCCCGGCATCCGCATGGCCGACAGCACGCCGGGGCTGGGCATGAACCCGAAGTCCGGGTTCTCCGCGTTGAGCCGCACCTCGATGGCGTGGCCGCGGAACTCGACGTCCGCCTGGCAGAACGACAGCGGGTCGCCCGAGGCCACCGTGAGCTGTTCGCGGACCAGGTCCCGGCCCGTCACCATCTCCGTCACCGGATGCTCCACCTGGATCCGGGTGTTCATCTCGATGAAGTAGAACCCCTCGCTCGCGGAGTCGTAGAGGAACTCGACGGTGCCGGCCCCGGAGTAGCCCGAGACCTTGGCGAGCGCGACGGCGGCGTCAGCCATGGCGGTGCGCACGTGATCGGGCAGGCCCGGCGCTCCCGCCTCCTCCAGCACCTTCTGCCGCCGCCGCTGCATCGAGCACTCGCGTTCCCCCAGGTGGACGAAGTTCTCTCCGTCACCGAACACCTGGACCTCGATGTGCCTGGCGTTGGGCACGAACCGCTCGATGTACACCAGCCCGCTGCCGAACGCCGCCTGGGCCTCGGCCTGGGCGACCGGCAGCGCCTCGGCGAGTTCCGTCGCGTCGGCCACGATACGGATACCGCGGCCACCGCCGCCCGCGGCGGCCTTGACCGCCACCGGGTATCCCGCCTTTTCCGCCGCGGCCAGAGCCTCGGACAGGCCGTCGACGGGCCCGTCGGATCCCGGCACCGTCGGCACTCCGGCCTCCTCGGCGGCGGATCTGGCCCGCGCCTTGTCCCCCATCAGCCGGATCGTCTCCGCCGACGGTCCGACGAAGAGGAGCTTGGCCCCGGTCACCTTGTCGGCGAACTCGGCCCGCTCGGAGAGGAATCCGTACCCGGGATGCACCGCGTCCGCGCCCAGATCGACCGCCGCCGTGACGACGGCGTCCATGTTCAGGTAGCTGCGGGAGGCGGCGGGCGGGCCGATGAGCACCCGCTCGTCGGCCAGCCGGACGTGCAGGGCGTCCTGGTCGGCCTCGCTGTACACCGCCACCGTGCTGATCCCGAGTTCGCGGGCGGCCCGAATGATCCGCACCGCGATTTCGCCGCGGTTGGCGACCAGCAACTTACGCAACAGGATCAGTCCTTCTCGATGGTGACGACGCCGTCCCCGGGGCCGATGATGCTCTCGTTCTCCGCGTGGATCGCCGTCACGGTCCCGCTCTCCCCGGCCTTGATCTCGGCGAACTGCTTCATGACCTCGACCAGGCCCACGGTCGTCCCGGCGGTGACCACGCTGCCCACCTCGACGAAGGGCGGCTGGTCGGGCGCGGGCCGGGTGTAGAAGACGCCGGGGAGCGGAGACTGCACAACGTGCTCAGACATGAGAAGCCTTTCAGGACGACGAGTTCGTCGAATCGATGACATTTCTGATGGCGGAGGCGACTTCCACCGCGTTGGGCGTGTCCGAATGGACGCAGACCGTGTCGAATCTCATGGGGATCCGCTCACCGGTGACGGCAATGGCGACTCCCTCTTCGAGAGCAATGGTCATTCGCTCCACCGCTCGCTCGACAGGTGTGGCATGCGGCCGCCTGGCGATGATCAAACCGCCTTCGGCCGTGTATTCGAGGTCGACGTAGAACTCGGCGAGAAATGGAATTCCCCGAGCCTGGCAAACCCGCTCGTGCGCGGTTCCCGCCATTCCGAAGACCGGCACCCCGTACGTCGCGGCGACGTCGCACACCGCGTCCATCAGTGCCTCGTCCCGCGCGACCATGCCGTACAGCGAGCCGTGCGGCTTGATGTGATCAAGAGGTACACCCGCGGAGTCGAGGAAGCCCTTCAGCGCTCCCACCTGGTACTGAACGATGTCACGTACCTCATCAGGGTACAACTTCATCTCGCGTCGCCCGAAGCCGACCGGGTCGGGCAGTCCCGGGTGCGCGCCCACGGAGACCCCCGCGGCGGCCGCGGCCGCGACGGTCTCGCGCATGCCGCTCGGGTCTCCGGCGTGGAACCCGCACGCCACGTTCGCCGTGTCGATCAGGGCGAGCAGCGCCCCGTCGTTCCCGAAGGAATGGATCCCGAAGGACTCCCCCATATCGGAATTCAGAGTGACCTTCATAATCACACCTTTCCTGCGTACACCGCGGCGGCGAGTCGAGTACGGAGACGGTCGGCGACAACCGCCAGAGCCAGCACAATGCCGGTGACTATCATTTGATAGTAGGAATTGATTTGCGCCAGATTCATGCCGTTGGCGACGATTCCAATGAAAACCGCGCCCAGCACCGCGTCGAGCACCCGGCCGGATCCGCCGCGGAGGCTGACCCCGCCGATGACGGCCGCGGCGATCGTCTGCAGCGGAAGGGAGGCTCCGATGTTCGCCTCTCCGGTCTCGATGCGCGCGGTGAGCAGCACGGACCCGACCGCCGCCAGGCCTCCGGCCAGCACGTACGTCAGGATCAGGGTGCGGAACTCGCTGACCCCGGAGAGCCTGGCCGCGCGCGGGCTCGACCCGACGGAGTAGATGTGGCGTCCCTGGCGGGTCAGGGTCAGAAACAGCCAGAGGAGCCCGGCCGCCAGTGCGGCGAGCCAGATGGAGACGCCGATCCCGAGGACGCTGCCGAAGCCCAGCCAGTCACTGAACTCCTGGGGCAGGCCGGAGACCGGCACGCCCGAGGTGAGCATCAGGGCGAGCCCGGAGAACACCGAGGCGGTCGCCAGCGTCATGATGAAGGGATTGATGTTCAGGCTCGCCACGCCCAGGCCGTTGACGAGCCCGCAGATCATGCCGACCAGCACGCCTGCGGCGACACCGACGAGCACGGCCGTCAGGGGGGAGGAGGTCTCCGACTGGGCGGTCATCGCCATCGCCGTGGTCACCGAGACCAGGGCGGTGATGGCACCGATCGAGAGGTCGAACCCGCCGACCAGCAGCACGGCGAACTGGCCGAGGGTGGCGATGATGATGTACGAGTTCTGCCGCAGCGCCGAGTGGATGTTGTCCACGGTCAGGAAGTTGTCCGACATCGCGGAGAAGGCGATCAGCGCGACGACCACGAGGATGGGCAGCACACCGATCTTGACGAATGTGCGGGCGGCGTACGAGATCACAGATCTCCGAGGTCGTAGGGCCACTCCGACCTCACCGGGGAGGGTCATGCGATCTCCTTTGTCGCTGGTTCGTCCCAATGCATCATGTGGCGCAGGACCGTTTCCTCACTGAGGTCGTCCCGCTGTATCTCGGCGGTGATCGTTCCGTGCGAGAACACGTACACCCGGTGACAGAGATGAAGGATCTCCGGCAGTTCCGAGGAGATGACCAGCACGGCGTTGCCCTTCCGGGCGAGTTCGACGATCTGGTCGTAGATCGTCACCCGGGCGCCGACGTCCACCCCGACCGTCGGCTCGTCCAGCATGTAGGTGTCGCAGTCCCCCAGGAGCGCCCGCCCCAGCAGGCCCTTCTGCTGGTTGCCGCCGGAGTAGCTGTCGGCCGGGCGCTCAGGGTCGGCCGGGTTCAGTTTCATCCGGCGCAGCATGTCGCCGGCCGCCGCGCGCTCGCGTCCCGGCCGCAGCACCGGCCCGCTGGACATCGGCGCCCGGCGCAGCCAGGGAAGCGTGACGGTCTCGCGGAGCGGACGGTTGAGGAACAGCCCCTCGGTCTTCCTGTCACTGGGCAGGTACACCACGCCGGACTTCATGACACGGGCGGGATCGGCGCCGGTCAGATCCTTGCCGGCGATCGTCAACGTCCCGGAGTCGATCCGCTCCAGACCGAAGCAGGCACGGGCCGCGGTGGACTTGCCCGACCCCATGAGGCCGGCGAATCCCACGATCTCCCCCGCGCGGAGCTCGAAGCTCGCGTCGCGCACCGCGCCGTCGAAGGTCGTGATGCCGCGGGCGGCCAGCACCACGCCGGTACCGGGTTCGGGCAGTTCGGGGTAGAGGTCCTCCACCACCCGGCCCGTCATCAGGCCGATCAGCTCGTCGTCCGGCGTGCCACCGGGAACCGTCGTGATCAGCCGCCCGTCCCGCAGCACGGTCACCCGGTCCGCGAGGCGCCGGATCTCGGCCATCCTGTGCGTGATGTAGATGATGCCGACCCCTCGGCCGCGCGCCTCCTCGACGAGGGCGAACAGCCGCTCCGACTCCTCCTCGGTCAGCGAGGCGGTCGGCTCGTCCAGGATGAGCACGCTGAGCTCGGGCCGGAACGCCTTGGCGATCTCGACCATCTGCTGCTCGGCCCGGCTCAGCGTCTCCACCAGCCGATCCGGCGAGATGCGGAAATCGAACTCGTCCAGGCGCGCCTGCGCCAGCTTCCTGCTCTGTCGCCGGTTGACGAATCCGTACCGGCCGGGCTCGGAGCCCATCACCAGGTTCTCGGCCACGGTCATCGTGGGCATCAGCGAGAACTCCTGGAACACCGCGCTGATGCCCAGCTCGCGTGCGGCCGCGACGCCGGAGAACTCGACGGTCCGCCCGCCGACCTCGATGGTCCCGCCATCGGGGTGCTGTGCTCCGGAGATGATGGAGATGAGGGTGGACTTCCCGGCCCCGTTCTCACCGAAGAGTACGTGCACCTCACCTCGGCGGAGCTCGAAATCCACCTGGTCCAGCGCGGTCACACCCGGGTACTTCTTGGTGAGCCCGCGGATCCGAAGCACGGCTCCGTGGTCAGGTTCGGTCATAGAAGGCAATCTTTCTGATGATGGAACGTTCCAGCCGAGCCGGAACCGACGCGACGGGTCAGCTGCCGGCCTTGACCTGGAACGTCGGGGACCATCCCTCGGGCGCCAGCGTGGTCGTCAGGTCGAAGTCACCGAGCGTGTCCTTGGTGACCATGACGAGCTCCGGCCCGACGTGCTTCATGAACTCCTTCTTCTCCAGCGCCCGGACGGCCTGGTCGATGGCGATCCGGCCCTGCAGCACGGTGCTGTCGCTCGGCGCGCCCTGCACGGTGCCGCGCTGGATTCCGGTGTGGGTGCCCGGGGTGAAGTAGTAGCCGGCGACCTTGATCTTGTCGCTGAGGCCGCGGTCCCGCAGGATCGGCCCGGCGGCCTCGGCGGTCACCGCGGTGCCGATGATGTAGTCGATGTCCGGGGTGGCGGCGAGCACGTCCTCGATCAACCGGGTCTGGGCGTCCTTGCCCGTGTCGCCCCACTTGGTGTCGACGATCTCCACCTTGCTGTCCTTGAGCGCGCTCTTGAAGCCCGCCTCGCCGGCCTCGGCCCAGCCGGCGCCGCTCGGCCCGGGGAACCAGGCGACCTTGACCGGCTCTCCCTTGGAGTCCTTGATGAGCCAGTCGGCCGTGATGGCGGCCAGGTCGTTGAACGAGACGAGCGACTTGGCGGTGATCTTGTCACTGGACATGCCGTTGACGACGTCGATGATCGGCTTACCGGTCGCCGCCAGGCGGTTCACGGTGCTGTTGAGCCCGTCGTAGGAGATGGCGCCGATCACCAGGGCGTCGGCGCTCTGCGCGCAGTCCTCGATCTGCTGGGTCTGCTTGTCGAGGTTCTCGTAGCCGCCCGCCTCCACCATCGTCATGTTGACGCCGGCTTCGCGCGCCTGCTCGGCCACCCCGTAGTTGAGGCCCAGCCAGTAGGCGTCCTTCATGTGGGGCACCGACACGCAGATGTTCCAGGCCTTCTCCGCCTTCCCCACGGGCGTGTACTCCGCCTTGGTCCGCTCGCTGTCCATGGAGAAGTCGGCCCACACATCGACCTTCGCCGGCGCCCAGTTCTTGGCGGGGGCCGCCGAGGCGGCCGCGGCGCCGTCGGCCGAGCCGGTGGGGGTGGATGAGCCGCAGGCCGCGAGCGACAGCATGGCCACAGCGGAGGTCGCCAGGAAGGCGGGATGCTTGAACCGCACGAATGCTCCCTTTATTCGTTCCACATCGGGAACTTCGTGTACAGGGGTGGGATGCCAAGCAGTCAACAGGGATGCCGGTTTCACCGTCTACGTGCGTGCGGGCCAAGGCTGCGGAGCTTGTATTGTGCAGTTGCACAGCGTGAGGCTCCGCCACAGAGAGGAATCCGCCCCATGGCCCTGACGCTCGACCAGCTCATCGCCGAAGCGGTCCTGGAGCTGACACTGGTCACCCCCAGCAGCCCTGAGCTGCTGCAACGCACCGTTCGATGGGTCGCGTCCACCGAACTGGTCGACCCCACCCCCTTCCTGCGCGGGGCCGAGCTGGTGCTGACCACCGGTGCCTTCATCGGCGCGGATGACTACGAAGGGTGGCGGGCCTTCACCCAGCGGCTCAAGGCGGTGCGGGCCACGGCCCTCGGTTTCGGCTGCGGTCTGACGCACCAGGAGGTGCCACGCGCGCTGGTCGAGTGCGCCACGGCGGTGGACCTGCCGCTGCTGATCGTCCCCTACAACGTGCCCTTCGTACGGATCAGCGAGTTCGTCGCCGACGCGATCATCGCCGACCGGTTCAAGGACATGGGGCGGGCCTCCAATCTCGCCGCCGAACTGGCGAGATTCATCTCCAACGGGGCTCCCCTGGCGGCCCTGCTGAAACAGATCGCCGAGGAGATCAAAGGCGAGGCGGCCATCGTCGACATCGACGGAAAGGTGATGGCGAGTTGGCCCTCGCACTGGGAGTGGCAGACCGACCTGGTGCTGGAGGGGCTGGCCACCAACGGGACGACCGGTTACTTCGCCGTCCCCCTCGACCAGGCCGGCGCGCACGACCACGTTCTGGTCGGCCGATCCGACGAGGCCATGGAGAGCGTCCGGATGGCCATGGGCTCGGCGGCGACCCTGGTCGCGATCGACCTGACGCGGAGGTTGCAGGAGGAACCGTCGAGCGCGACGCGGATGGCCGCGGTGCTCGCCGGCCTGACCGACTGGACCACACCCACGACAACGCTGATCAGAGCGCTACGGGTGGCGGGGTTCGAAAGCGACGTGCCCTTCGTCGTGCTGGTCGCCCATCCGAATCCCGCGTTCTCCGCCGGCTACTCCCTCCGGCTGCGCCTGGCCGTGGAGCAGGTGCTGCCCATGGTGCGTTCGGTGCGCAGCGGCGAGACCCTGGTGCTGCTCGCCCAGGGCGACGTCGCCGACGCCACGGGCAAGATCCTGGAGGTTCTCCGGCGGGAGATGCCCAGCCGGCGGATCGTCGTGGCCGGACCGGCACACGACGCCGGGGAGGTTCGCATGGTCTTCGCGTCCGCGCGTGCCGTGATCACCCCGGACCAGTCGAGCCCGATCCGCGCCCGCGCCTTCGACCTGACCTCGATCGTGGCCGCGGCCGCCGGCCGGGGCGGGCAGCATGCCGCGCGGGAGTTCCTGCAGCCGCTGATCGATCACGATGCCAAGACCAACGGCGAGCTGCTCCACACCCTGCGGACCTACCTGCGGCTGGATGCCAGACAGCACACGACGGCCCAGGTTCTGCACGTGCACCGCAACACCCTGCGATACCGGCTCGCCCAGATCGGCAGGCTGCTCGAAGCCGACCTGGACCACCTTGACACCCTGCTGATCTGCAACCTGGCGTACCGGATGTACGACCCGGCGGGCGGATGACGCCGGCTCAGCGGTCGCCCTCGCCGCGCGCGGCGAGGGCCTCGCCCAGCTCGTCGGCGTGACGCAGGGTACGGATCAGGAACGGCACCGCGAACGCGATGACCGAGCGCTGCGCCCCGCGGGCCTTCGCCGCCTCGCGCACCTCAGCGGCGATCTTGGACAGCACGGCCACCGACTGCAGGGTGAGCCCGACGAGCAGGCCGATCCGGTCCGGACGCACCCCGAACCGCCGCAGCGGCCGCAGCCCGCGCTCGACGGCGGACACCACGTCATCGACCCTGGTGGTGATCGTGAACAGGTTCGCCGCGGTCAGCGCGGCCACGATCCGCAGGCATACCAGCACGGCCGCGTCCAGGCCGAGCGACCACCACTGCAGCGCGAACATGAACGCCACCAGCACCCCGAGCGTGCGGGCGACCCGCAGGCAACGCCCGGGCGAGACCCGTGCCAGCGCGTACCCCAGGACCATGACGGCGCAGATCCCGCCGAGCCACACCGGAGAGCGCAGGACGAACACCACCGCCGCGAGCCCGAACAGGGCGAGGAACTTCCAGCCGGCCGGTGTCCGGTGCAGCGGACTCGATCCCGGCTCGTACCATCCGCCCACCATCAGCCGACGAGCTTCCGGTAGTGGCGCAGCGCGGGGTCCGGCTCGTCGTCGGCCACCACGCGGCCCCCGTCGAGCACGATCACCCGGTCGAAGTCGCCGAGCAGGTCAAGATCATGGGTAACCAGCACGACCCGCTGCCTCAACCCCGCGAGCAGGGTGCAGAACTGCCTCTTGTTCCGCAGGTCGAGCAGCGTCGTCGGCTCGTCGCAGACGAGCACGTCGGGGTCGAGCACGAGCATCCCGCACAGCGCGAGCAGCTGCTTCTGGCCGCCGGAGAGCTGGTGCGCGGGATGGTCCGCGTAGCCGCCGAGCCCGTGTTCGGCCAGGATCTCGGCCGCCCGCGCGGCACGCTCCCCGGCGGAGAGCCCGCTGCGCCGCAGGGAGAAGGCGACGTCCTCGCCCGCGGTCGGCATCACGATCTGGCTGTCCGGATTGGTGAAGACGAACCCGACGCGCCGCCGTACCTCACGGCCCTTGCGACTCGGGTCCAGCCCGTCGACCAGCACCCGGCCGGTGCTCGGCAGCACCAGGCCGTTGATCATGCGGGCCAGGGTGGACTTTCCCGAACCGTTCGCGCCGACGAAGGCCACCCGCCGCTCGGACAGGCGGAGGTTCACCCCGGACAGCACGACCCGCTCGCCGTAGCTGTGCCCGACATCCTCGAACTCGATCACGGAGCCGTCTTCCGCCTCGTCCGGGAGCGGGGGATCGCGAGCATCATCCGGTCCGCGTCGCCGGTCTCGCCGACAGGCCCGGCAGGGCGCGATGCACCACGGCGGCGATCAGCGAGGCGGCCACCACCTTGAGCAGATCACCCGGCACGAAGATCAGCGACTGCAGCGCGGCCGCCGGCAGGTCTCCGATGTACACGCCGAGGAACGGGATGCCGATCAGGTAGTCGGCGGCCAGCCCGGCCGCGTTGGCCAGCAGCAGCACCGGCAGTCCGACGCGCTTGGCGCGCGACACGATCAGACCTGCGACCAGCGCCGACAGGACCCAGCCGATCAGGAATCCACTGCTCGGCACGGAGAACGAGGCGATACCACCCCGCCCGCCGGAGAGCAGCGGCAGGCCGATCGCGACCAGCCCGAGGAACAGCGCGACGGACGCGGCGCCACGGCGCGCGCCCAGGATGCTGCCGGCCAGCAACGGCCCGGCGTTCTGGATCACGATGGGGACGCTCGAACCGCCGACGTAGATTCCGGGAAAGATGCCCAGCACCGCGATGAAGGCGGCGAAGACGACCGTACGAGCAAGATCGACAGCGGGCAGGGGGGAGCGGGACTCTGACACATCAGACACGATATCCGCTGGTCATCCCAGAAACGCCAGGGCCTTCGGGGTGAGCCCCCTCAGCCGTTCGCCGTGGCGGGAAACCCGCGGCCGCGCTTCGACTCGGCCTCCGAACCGGGTGCCGGCTCGATGCCGCCCGGGATGGCGGGCGGGAGAATCCCGGTGATGCGGTCCAGCGTCATGTTCGCCTCTCCCGCGGCCCGGTGGCCGGTCCGACGTCCTTCGAACCGCAGTGGTGGTACGGTGCGCCACCGGCCGGATTGATCTCGTCACCTATTTCGGCGCAGCCGGTATCGGCATAATCGTTGGCCGCGAACAGGTGCGCCGAGATATCGACGATCCTCTCGCGTCTCGTCATATCGCGCGGTGCGATCGACGGCTCAACCCGCCCCGATCTTTCACCTTGTTTTCTCTTTAACCGGCATGACCGCGCCCGTGTCTCCATACGGATCGCCACGCACAAGTGACAGACCACTCAGTCCGTCGATCTAGAGATGGCAGGCCATGGCGCGGCGTACCCGGGAACCCGCGAATCAGACGCTTCCCGGAGAGTGAGCCGATTGCGTTTCACGACCCGATGGAAGTCTCGTCGTGAACCACACCCCGGGGATTCTCGGCTCAACGACCGGTCGGCGTACGAGCGATTACATTACCCCGAATCCCGCGCACGCCCTCTCCGGCCCGGAATTCCTCAGCGTCCCGCCGGAAACTCGTAGATCAGGCGAATCGCGTCGTCGATGGCCTTGTACACGTTGTCGATGGTCCGGCGTCCCATGATCCAGGCGCGCAGCTCCCCGTTGAGGACGGCCGTGAGGACGCTGAAAATCGCCTGGTGGTCCTCGTCCAGAGCCTCCTCGCTCGCGAACCCGGATCTCACGATGTCGACGAAGATCCCGTCGAGCGAGTGGTAGATGTCCGCGACATAAGGGTCGGACGCCGTCTCCAGCACGATGAGAACCCGATAGAACTGGGGCTGCAGCTGAAACGCGCGAACCGTGCGATGAAGCACATCACCGATGCGCTCGCGCTCCGTTTCTCCAGCAGGGGCGGACTTGTCGAGTTTGCGCTTGAGCCCTTCCTGCCACTCCCGGAACGCGGCCGCGAAGAGATGCTCCTTGGAGGTGAAGTACCTGTAGAGCGTGCCCAGCGCCACACCCGAGTCCCGGGCCACGTCGGACACCTTGACCCGTTCGTAATCACTACTCGCGAGGCTTCGCAGCGCGGTGCGCACGATTCGCTCCCGGCGCTCACGCTGATCTCGGCGAAGCAGCTCGGGCGCGACCGGACCCGAAACGTCAGTAATCACCGGCAGTTCCCCCTCGACCCGCTGGACACTGACCTAGAATACAGCTCTATTTCACTGGTTGATCTGATCAGACTGAGTGAACAGGGTTAATTCTTTGTTGCCTGGTTCACAAAGAGGGAGAACTCCGGGTTCAAAGTGGCCGGTGGCCGGCCCTCGCCCCGCCACCGGCCACCCGCCCCTTCGTCAGTGGATCGTCAGCTGGCCTCCGTCGATGTTCCACGCCTGCCCGGTCACCCACGAGCCCTGGTCGCTGCAGAGGAACACGACCAGGTTCGCCACGTCACCGGGATCACCCGCCCTCCGGAGCGGCACCGTGGTCTCGATGATGCGATCCCAGGCCTCGTCCGGCAGGTCGTCGAGCCGGGAGGTCCGGACTATCCCGGGACACACGGCGTTGACGCGTATCCCCTCCGGCCCCAGCTCCTGGGCCATCGCCGAGGTCAGCGCGTGCAGTCCCGCCTTCGAGGCGGAGTACGCGGCCGTCCTGGCCCCCATCAGCTTGCCGCCGATGGACGAGATGTTGACGATGCTGCCACCCTCCTTCCTGGCGAGCAGGTGCCGCGCGACCACCCGGCTCAGCTGAAAGGAGCCGGTGAGGTTGGTGCCGATCACGGTGTCCCACACCGCCGGATCCAGCCCCGCCACGCTCACCCGGTCGGCGCCCCGGGACGCGGCCGCGTTGTTGACGAGGATGTCGACCCGGCCGAGCCCTCGTACGGCCTCGTCGAGGACACGGCCGGCGTTCTCCTCGTTCGCGGCCCCGTCCGTCGTGATGGTCACGCACCGCCGTCCCAGCGCCGCGATCTCCGTCGCGACCGAGGCCAGCCCCTGCCACCCGGCGTTCCGCTCGTGTTCGGGAAACGCCTCCGGTGGCCGGTCGGTGCCGGTCACGGCGACGTCGCAACCCGCCCCGGCCAGGCCGAGGGCGATGGAGCGGCCGATGGATCGCATCCGCGCCGCTCCCGTGACGAGCGCGACCTTGCCCTCGAATCCGGTCAGCAACATGACGGGGACCTCAACCTGTGATCTTCTCGTACCTGGTGGTGCCGTCGAAGTCCTGCACCTCTCCGATGGGGACCAGCCTGCCCGCGGCACGGTCCAGCCGCTGCTGCCGGACCCCTTCGATCAGGTAGTCGTCGCCGTCGCCGGTGCGCACCTTCACACCCGGCAGGTAGATGGTCGGTTCGGTCACCTCCATGTTGTGCGCCGACTCCATCACGCCCACCCGGTCCATGGTCTTGGCGTGCTCGATCGCCCACGTCGCGAGCATCCCGGCCGTCCAGCCGCCGACGGCCGTGGACGGCACCTGCTTCTCGTGCCCGGGTGTCTTCTCGAACCACTCCAGATAGAGCTTGATCTGCGGTAGGTCGGCGTTCTCCGGCAGGTCGGGGTCGTAGGCGGTGGTGGAGATGATCAGGCCGTCACCCGCCCCCGGCTGCAGCTTCTTGAGCAGCGACAGGCCGAGCTGTGCCGCCTGCAGGATGCGCGGCTTCCACCCGCTGGCGTGCACGTGGTTCAGCGCCTGCATCGCCTGCAGGCCGATGGCGATGTCGTAGAACGTGTCGGCGCCGGACGCGGCCAGGCTGGTGATCTGGTTGGCGACGTCGGGATCGGTGGACTCGAAGGACTCCGTCTTCACGATCTCGATGTTCGAGTTGGCGATGCCCTTCTTGAAACCCTGCAGGTAGGCGCGGCCGAGGTCGTCCTCCTGGTGCAGGATCGCGACCTTGGCGTTCGGGTTGACCGACTTCAGGTACTCCCCGGTCGCCTTGGCCTCCAGCAGGTAGGAGATGCTTCCCGCGGGCCCGCCCCAGGGGTAGTCCGGGTTGCCGAGCTCGGGCGCTCCCGAGGTGGGGAACAAGGAGGGCACACACTCCTTGGCGAGCAACGGCCGCGCCGCCAGGTTCCCGGACGTGCCGAACAGGCCGAGCATCGCGAAGACCTTGTCCTGGGAGATCAGCGCGGAGACGTTGGCCTTGGTCTTGGTGGCCACGTACTGGTCGTCCTTGGCGATCAGTTCGACCTTGCGCCTCTTACCGTCCGGCCCCTGGATGCCGCCCTTGCTGTTGACGTAGTTGAAGTAGGCGTTCATCCCGACCACGAAGCCCCCGCCGACGGCGACGAGTGGTCCGGACATCGGTTGCGACACGCCGAGTTTGATCGTGGTGTCGGTCAGTCCCTCGGTGCCGTTGTCGGGGCAACCGGCCGCCGCTCCGCTGGACGCGGGCGCGGACCGGTCGGCGCCCGCGGCCGAGATGGCGCTGCCGCCGCAGGCCGTGGCGGAAAGGGAGAGCACGGCCATGACGGCGAGCAGCCGTACCTGAGATCTGTGGGTCATCGGTTCTCCTTCGGGTGGTGCGCGGAGGGCCGGAGTCAGGCGGCGACGGGACGGGGGGAGCTGGGTTCCTTCTCCGGCGTGACGGCGCCGCCACGCGGCCCGCGGAGCCGTTGGATCACGGTCCTGGCGCCTCCGGCGAGGCCCTGGGGCAGGAAGAAGGTGAGCAGGATCAGCAGCACGCCGTACACCGCGGGCGTGAGCTGGGGGTTGACGCCGGCCGCGGCCAGCAGTTCGGGGACGTAGTGCAGGAACACCGCGCCGAGGATCGGGCCCACCAGGGTTCCCGATCCGCCGATGGCCATGCCGAGCAGCAGGTTGATCGACACCAGGACGGTGAAGTCGCCGGGGCTGACGAACTGGTTGGCGACCGTGAACATCCATCCGGCCACGCCGGCCACCGCGGCGCTGGCGGCGAACACGGCCACCTTCGTCGCCTTGACGTTGACGCCCACCGTGTGCGCCGCCACGTGCTGGTCGCGGATCGCGATGAGAGAGCGGCCGATCGAGCTGTGCATGACGTTGCGGATGAGCAGGAAGACCAGCGCGGTGATCGTCAACAGCACCCAGTACTGCCACGCGACGTCGGAGACGCCCAGCGAGGCGGGGGCGCTCAGGTTCCGGTCGACGGTCAGCCCGGCGGTGCCGCCGGTCCAGTCGGTGAAGCGCACCGGTATCTGGGGGAACACCAGGGCCAGCGCCATCGTGACGAGCGCCAGGTTCATGCCGCGGATCCGCAGGGCCGGAATGCCGGCCACCGCGCCCACCAGCGCGGCGATGAGGATCGCGAGCGGCAGCACCGTCCAGTAGGACCAGCCGTAGTTCTGCACCGCCAGCGCCGTGGTGTACGCGCCGAGGCCCATCAGCGCGCTGTGGCCGATCGACGGCTGCCCGTTGAAACCGGTCAGCAGGTTGAGGCTCATCACCGCGACGGCGAGGAAGAGCACCTCCAGCAGGCCCCGGATACCGGTGACTCCCAGGACGAACGGGGCCAGGAAGAGAAGGACCAGGCCGGCGAGCCAGGGCGCCGCGCTGACTGTCGTTCGCATTGTGGTCATACCCGCTCCACCGGAACTCGGCCGAACAGCCCCTGCGGGCGGATCAGCAGGACGAGAAGGATCACCGCGAACGCGGTCGCGAGCTGGAGCTGGTTACCGATGAAGGGCAGGTAACCGGCCGACAGGGACTGGATGAGGCCCACCAGCACGCCGCCCACCAGGGCACCGGGCGCGCTCTCGAAGCCGCCCACCACGGCCGCGGCGAATCCGTACAGCAGGAGGGTGGCCATCATGTTCGTGCTGACGAACACGACCGGTGCCACCAGGACCGCCGCGAGGGCTCCGATCGCCGACGCCAGCCCCCAGCCGATCATCATCATCCGGCTCACGTCGATCCCGACCAGGCGGCTTGAGGAGGGGTTCATGGCGGCGGCGCGCAGGCCGAGGCCGAGCTTCGTGCCCATGAACAGCTGCCGGATGAGCAGCGCCACGAGCAGGAAGACGACGACCGTGCCGATCTCCAGGTAGCTGATGTTGACGCCGCCGAGGTTCAGCCCTCCGTCCGGGAACGGCGACTCCAGCCGTTCGGTGTCGGTGCTGAAGATGTATCCGGCCAGGGCGTTGATCGCGAGAAAGAGGCCGAGCGTGACGATCAGCAGCCTGAGGTGGTTGTTGGTCCCTCCCTCGAAGGGCCGGATCACGACGCGTTCGATGACCGCCCCGAGCAGGAAGGCGAAGAGGATGCCGATCGGGATGGCGACGACCAGGGCGAGCCCCAGCCCCAGGGTCTGGTCCGCCAGTTTCCAGACCACGAAGGTGCTGAACATCGCCATCTCGCCCTGGGCGAAGTTCATCAGTCCGGTGGAGCGATAGATGAGCACCAGGGCCAGTGCGACGGCCCCGTAGAGAAACCCGTTCGACGTTCCGTCGACCAGGCGCTGGATCAGCAGTTCCATTGCGGTCTCAAACTCCCAGGTAGGCCCGGCGGATGGAGTCGTCGCCGCGCAGTTCCTCGGCGGTGCCGGTCGAGACGATCCGGCCGTGCTCCAGCACGTACGCGCGGTCGGCGATCGACAGCGCGAGTTCGGCGTTCTGCTCGACGAGGAGCATCGCGGTGCCGGTCTGCCTGTTCATCTCGGCCAGGCTCCGGAACAGCTCCGCGACCAGCATCGGCGCCAGTCCCATCGAGGGCTCGTCCAGCAGCAGCAGCTTCGGTGCGCCCATCAGGGCCCGCGCCACCGCGAGCATCTGCTGCTCGCCTCCGCTCATGCTGCCCGCGAGCTGGCCGCGTCGCTCCGCCAGCTGGGGGAAGACCTCGAACCAGCGCTCCATCGCGCCGGGCACCTCCCGCGCCGGCCGGTGGTAGGCGCCGAGCCGCAGGTTCTCCTCGACGGTGAGGTCCACGAAGGTGCCACGTCCCTCGGGCACGTGCCCGATGCCGAGCCGGGCCCGCTGGTCGGCGCGGAGCCCGCCCACCTGCCGGTCGGCGAGTTCGATCGTCCCCTCTGCCGGGATCTCGCCGCTGAGCGCGCGCAGCGTGGTGGTCTTGCCCGCGCCGTTCGCCCCCAGGATGACGACGATCTCGCCGGGTTCCACATGGAAGGTCAGGTCCCGCAGCACGATGAGCGATCCGTAGCCCGCGGTGAGGCCGGTGACGGCCAGTGCGGCGGTCATGCGGCGGCTCCCAGGTAGGCGGCGACCACGGCCGGGTCCGTCGACACCTCTCCGGGCGGCCCCTGGGCGATGACCTGTCCGAGGTTGAGCACGATCACCTTCTCCGAGATGGTCATGACCAGGCCCATGTGGTGTTCCACCAGGAGCACCGTGAGCCCGTGCGTCTCCCGGAGCGAGCGGATCGTCGTGCCCAGTTCCTCGACCTCGCCGTGGGTCAGGCCCGCGGCGGGCTCGTCCAGCAGCAGCAGGCGCGGGCCGCTCATGACGGCGCGGGCGATCTCGATGCGCTTCAGCGTGCCGAAGGGAAGCCCCGCCGCCGGCTGGTCCGCCAGATGGGCGAGCCGGAGCTCGGTGAGCACCTCCAGGGCGCGTCCTCGCGCCTCCCGCTCTCGGCGCCTCTCCCCCGGCCAGCGCAGGGCGCACGCCAGGACGTTGGAGCGGTGCGCGGTATGGCCGCCGAGCAGCACGTTCTCCAGCACGGTCAGGCGCGGGAACAGGGCGAGGTTCTGGAAGGTCCGTCCGATCCCGCGGGAGGCGAGCGCGTGGGAGGGCAGCGTGAGGATGTTCTCGCCGGCGAACTCGATGCTGCCGTCATTCGGCCGGTAAAGGCCGCTGACGCAGTTGAACACGCTGCTCTTCCCGGCACCGTTGGGGCCGACAAGGGCGACGAGGGCGCCTTCCTGCACGGCGAAGGACACGCCGTCCAGGGCGCGTACACCGCCGAACCTCAAGGTCAGGTCCTGTACGTCAAGGAGGCTCATGAACGGCCTCCGCTGCTTTGGGGGGTGGGTGGACTGTAGGCGATCATGGAACCGCCCCTTCCTGGATGACACTTGTCGAATCGGGCACGTGTCGGGACATCTGAGTCGACGGGGACGACGTCTAAGGGGGTGAGATTCACCAGGTGCCCTCGCCGGTCCGGCGATCGGGTTGCGTCCGATCCTGAAACAGGATTCTTGTTTCGTCAAGGTTTCCGGGGACTCTATACAGTGAAGTCCCGTAGCCCGGCCGCCTGACAAGAAGTGTCATGTTTAGCCAGTTCAGAAGCCTATATTTCTCCGGCAACGACTACGGGTCGGACTCTGAGCAGGGTTGCCAGACAAGGCTTTGAGGTGATGAATGAAAACCTCATTTCTAAAGGTGCACACGGCACGCCGAGGTCGCGCGATGGCCACGGCC
>NZ_JBEOZN010000069.1:0-50222 GCF_040298085.1 Streptosporangium sp. NPDC001681
CGGTGTGGGAGAGTAGGTCGCCGCCGGACAATCTTTCATGAGGGCCCTCACCTTTGGTGGGGGCCTTCGTGCTTTCCGGGAAGGGTTCCGAACGGCCGGGGCTCCTCGCGCCCTCAGAGAGGGTGTCGCAGGGCATGCCCCATGACATACCGTCCGGGGCTCGGCTCGTCGCCGCGGTCCGTGACTTTCTGGAGAGCGATGTGCTCCCGGTCGTCGAGGGCCGGGTCCGTTTCCACACCCGGGTGGCGGTCAACGTGCTGAGCATGATCGAGCGGGAGCTCGAACTCGGACCCGCGCAGCACGCCGCCCACCGCGTGCGCCTCGACGAGCTCGGCTTCGCCTCGGATGCCGAGCTCGCCGCCGCGATCCGCGAGGGGCTGGACGGCCCGGATCTTCTCGACGCCTTGGCGGCGGCCGTACGGGACAAGCCGGCCGTGGCGAACCCCGGCTACACCGCGGCCCCGGACGTCCCGCCCCGCCCCTGACGGCCCGTCTCGTCTACTCGGTTCTGAACTCGGTCTGGTCGTGCCCCGGTCCGACACGTCGGCAAGGTGCCCGCCGGCCGCGTGTCGCCCGATGCTTCTGCCGATTATGGGCGAAAGTCGCGAGGCTTTCAACCAAATCTCTCGTCCGACCGGGTTACGCGACGCTTCGTCGCAGGTCGATCCGCATGTCGTGGATGTGAGCGGTCGTGGGCGCCTGCCGGATCGACCTGCTCGGGTTCCTGCGAACCGGAGCCCGGTTCGCCGTCCTGGAGGGCGGACATCCAGGTCTACCTGGGAAGACTCCCCGGGGTTGGGGCGTCCGTGGCCTGGTGACCAAGATCGTGCGCTAGGGCGACTTTGGTCGTGGACGACAGAAAGTTCAAGGGATCGCGACAAAAGTGCTTCCTAAATGGGTAAAAGACGCGTAACTTCCACGCCAAGTTCTCTGCACGGCATCGAGAGGGCGAAGTGAGTCGGTCGGCGGCATCCACGGCAGGTCCCCCCGGGGAGATGACCTGCCGGGCGATGCCGCCGGACCTGCGGCGGAAAGGGGTCGGTGGTCACTCGGTCGAGGCATCGGGGATCACGGGACTCCATCCACCCACACGGAAGTAGGAAAAGATGAGCGCACACGAAGAAGAGATCGACGAGGTCGCCGGCGCGTTGCGCCGCAGGCTCGGGCTGAACCGTCGCCAGTTCCTCGCGGCCACGACGGGAGTCACCGCGGTGGCCGCCATGTCGGCGGTCGGCCCGCTCGCGTCGGCCGCGTACGCGTCCCCCGGCGACGAGCAGGAACGCGGCCATGGCCACGGCGACAAGAACGTGCTGGTACCGGAGGCCAAGCGGGGCATCATCCTCTACACCGTCCGCGACGTGATCTCCCGCGATCCGGCGACGAACCTGCCCGCAGGCTTCCGGCGCGTGTTCGAGGAGCTCTCCCGGATCGGCTACAAGCAGGTGGAGTTCGCGGGCTACCGCCAGCACGCGAACGCCGAGGGCGGGGCCGATCTGGAGACCGTCGAGGGCGCCCGGCTGCTGCGCCGGTGGCTCGACGACAACGGGCTCAAGGCACAGGGCAACCACGGCTTCATCCCCGGCTCCTGGCCACTCACCGAGGCCGACCTCGATCGCTTCAAGCGGACCCTGGAGATCGCCAACATCCTCGGCATGGAGCACGTGGGCACCGGCGGCGACCCGACCAACAGCGTCTACAAGGCTGACTGGGACGTCGCCGCCCAGAAATGGAACGGCCTCGGCGCGATCGCCTCGGCCGCCGGCCTCAAGTTGTACACGCACAACCACGACGCGGCGTACGGCTTCCTTCTCGACGAGGGCCCGCTCGACGAGCTAGGCCGGCCCACCCGCTCGTCGGGCGTCCGGAAGCTGGAGTACTTCCTCAAGATCACCAGCCGCAGGCACGTCTATCTCGAGATGGACATCTTCTGGGCGCACGTGGCCCAGTTCAAGCACCACACCTACACCGCGCGCAACGGCTCCACCAAGACCGACATCTTCGACCCCCTGAAGCTGGTACGGCAGAACGAGAAGCGCTTCCCGCTGTTCCACGCCAAGGACGGCAAGGCCAACGAGGCCACCGCCAACGGCTACGACATGGTGCCGTTCGGCACCGGGGACATCGACTACAGCGCCTTCTTCTCCAAGCTGGACATAGAGAAGCGCCACAACCCGATGTACGAGCAGGACAACGCACCCGGAGGAACGGCGGAGCCGGGCCGCTCGCTGCAGTACGCGGATCTCAGCTACAAGAACATGGCCGCCCTGCGCCGCGGGCGCCACTGACGCCCCGCTTGAAGAACCCGAGAGGTTCGGCGGACCGCCACGTGATCGCTGCCGTTGCCGCGGCGCGAGTGGCGGTCCGCCCTGTCCTGACACCCCCCTGAAGAAGAGGCTCAGGAAATTGAAGCGTACCCGCATGATGGTCGGCAGGGCACTCGCCGCTCTGTTGCTCCCCTCGGTGGTGCTGGTCGCCGTGCCCGCACCCGCACACGCCCATGAAGCCGCTACGCACTGGTCGAACTACGAGAAGATCACGCTGACCAAGAACGTCGGCGAGCCGATCGACATGGCGGTCCTCCCGGACAGGAGGGTCCTGCACACCGCCCGCAACGGTGACATCCGCCTGACCGACGGCGACACCGGCATCACCAAGGTCATCAACACGATCCCCGTCTACGCGAACTCCGAGGACGGTCTCCAGACGATCGCGATCGACCCCGGCTTCGCCCAGAACAAGTGGGTCTACGTCTACTACGCGCCGAAGACGATGACAGCGCCGTACCCGGAGACGACCCCCACCGGGTCGGCGCCCAACTCGCTGCCCGCGGGCGCGGACGAGTCGTACTGGAACCAGTGGAAGGGCTACAACCAGCTGTCCCGGTTCAAATGGACCGGTGACGCCCTGGACCTCTCCACCGAGCAGGTCATCATCAAGATCGAGACGCAGCGCGGGCAGTGCTGCCATGTCGCGGGCGACATGGACTGGGACGCCGAGGGCAACCTCTACCTCGCCACCGGCGACAACACCCCCGCGGGCACGCCCGGGGCCAACGGCATGGCGCCCAACAACGACGCCCCCGGGATGAATCCGGGGCTCGACGCGCGGCGCGGCGCGGGCAACAGCAACGACCTGCGCGGCAAGATCCTGCGGATCACCGTGCAGGAGGACGGCTCCTACACGGTCCCGGCCGGCAACCTGTTCCCGCCGGGAACGGCCAAGACCCGTCCTGAGATCTTCGTGACGGGTGTGCGGAACGCCTTCCGCATGGACGTCGACGACGTGACCGGCACGGTGTCGTGGGCTGACTACGGCCCCGACGCCGGGGCCCCCGACCCCGCCCGGGGCCCACTGGGCTACGTCGAGTGGAACGTCACCCCCATCGACAAGCCGATGAACAGCGGCTGGCCGTACTGCACCGGCGACAACTTCAACTACAACGACTGGAACTTCGCGACCTCGACGCCGCGCGCGTGGTTCGACTGCGCGGCCGGACCGGCGAACACCTCGCGGTGGAACACCGGGCTGGACACGCTGCCTCCCGCGACCCCGGCGGACCTCTACTACGGCGACAACAACACCCACCAGCCGGCGGAGTGGGCCGGGCTCACCGACTTCGAGGCGGCGGGCGGGCAGGGGCCGATGGGCGGCCCCGTCTACCACTACGACGCGGCGAACCCGTCGACGACGAAGTTCCCCGAGTACTGGGACAAGAAGTTCTTCTTCGCCGAGTTCTCGCAGGACTATCTCGCGGCGTTCACCGTGACGGCGCCGGACGGGCCGGTGACCAAGCTCGAACACTTCCTGCCCAACAGCGCGCTGACCGCGGCGGCGATGCCGATCACCGACAGCCCGATGGACATCGAGTTCGGCCCCGACGGATCGCTGTACGTGCTCGACTACGGCGACGGCTTCTTCCGCGCCAACCCCGACGCGGGCCTGTACCGCATCGACTACGCAGAGGGGAACAAGACCCCGCAGGCGAAGATCGTCGCCAAGCCGTCGTCGAGCAGTACCGCGCCCCTCACCGTCGACTTCAGCGCGGCGTCGTCGACCGACACCGAGCCGGGCCCGCTGCGCTACGAGTGGGACTTCGACGGCAACGGGACCTTCGACGCCACCGGCGTCACGGTCTCGCACACCTACACCGTGCTCGGGCAGTACGCCGCCCGGCTCCGCGTGACCGACGCGCAGGGCAGGTTCGGGCTCACCTCGACCGAGATCACCGTGGGCAACACCGCGCCCGAGGTGACCATCCAGACGCCGGGCAACGGCGCCTTCTTCGACTGGGGCGACGCGGTGCCCTTCCAGATCAAGGTCTCCGACAAGGAGGACGGAGACAACCCCGTGTGCAGCCGGGTGCAGTGGACCTTCGGGCTCGGCCACGACGTGCACGCGCATCCGGAGACCCTCGGTACGGGATGCTCAGGCGCGTGGCCGACACCGGCCGACGCCCCCGAGCACGGCGAGACCGAGAACATCTTCGGCGTCGTCGTGGTGAGCTACCGGGACAACGGCGCCGGTGACATCCCCGGGGCGCTCGGCGACGCCACGCTCATCCTCAACCCCAAGCAACTGCAGGCCGAGCACGCGGACGCGAGCAGCGGTGTCACGAGGGTGGAGGACGAGAGCGCGTCCGGCCTGGCGAAGATCACGTCGTTCGACGCCGGGGACTGGATCGCGTACGACCCGGTGAACTTCGCCGGCATCACCGGCGTGCGGACCCGCGCCTCCGGTGCGGGAACGCTGTCCCTGCGGTGGGACTCGGCGACGGCGGATCCGTTCGCCACCGTGACCGTGCCCGCCGGGGCGGGCTGGCAGAACGTGGACACCGCGCTCACCGGTGCCCCGACCGGCAGCGGGAAGCTCTACGTCACCTCGACCGGCGGCGTGGAGGTCGACGGGTTCACCTTCCAGGGCGCCGGGGTCGGGGACGAGACGCCCCCGACCGTGTCGGCCACGCTCGCCCCTGCCCAGCCGGGCGGAGAGAACGGCTGGTACACCGGCAACGTCACGCTGACGGTCACCGCGACCGACAACGGCACGGTGGCGAGCCGGCAGTACTCGCTCAACGGCGGTACCACGTGGTCGAACGCCAACAACCCGGTCACGCTGAGTGCCGAGGGTGCCGTCGAGGTGTTCTACCGGGCGACCGACAACGCGGGCAACGTCTCGCAGGTCGGCAAGGTCACGGTGCGGATCGACAAGACCGCCCCGGTCCTGTCCGTGAGCGGGGTGGAGGCCGGTAAGCACGGTGACTCCGCGTCCCTCACCCCCGTCTTCTCGGCGTCGGACGCGACCTCGGGAGTGGCGAGCGTGACGGCGGCCATCGGTGATCTGCAGGTCACCTCCGGCCGGCCGGTCGACCTGTGGCGGCTGGCGCTCGGCGCGAACACGCTGACCGTCACCGCGAAGGACAAGGCGGGCCACGTCACGAAACAGACCGTCGCGTTCGAGGTCACGACCTCCTTCGCCGACCTTCAGAAGCTCCTCGACGGTTTCAAGGCGGCCGGCCTGGTGACGGGCGGCTCGCTGAACGACCAGCTCCAGGAGGCCAGGAAGCACGCGGACAAGGGCAAGACGAAGAACGCCGTCAAGTCCCTGGAGCAGTTCGGGAAACACGCCCGCGACCCGCGCAAGGTGACCGACGCCGCGGTGCGCGCCGTGCTCGTCCGAGACGCGGAGGCGCTGATCGCGCAGCTTCGCGCCCCGGCCGGCGGATGACGCGGGCGCGGGGGGAGGGCCTGACCGGCTCTCCCCCCGCGCTCGGCGTGGGGACGTCAGTGGGCGGTGAGGTCCAGGTCCTTGTCCTTGTCCTTGATCCTGGGATCGCCCTCGTCGGCGAGGTAGTGGTCGGGCAGGGTGGCGTCATCGCCCTCGGCCATCTTGGTGGAACGCGCGATGACCGTGCCGAGTGCGGCGACGGCCAGGTTGACCGCCAGCGCGACGATGCCCGCGTAGATCGTCATCTTGGTGTCAAGACCCAGCTTCTCCAGCGGGAACGCCGACCCGGCGAAGTGCAGCTTGCCGGTGACCGGGTTGCCGATGTTGTAGAGCATGAGCATCCCGGCCCCCATGCCGGCCACCCATCCGGCGATCAGGCCGCCGCGGTGGAACCAGCGGGTGTAGAGGCCGAGCGCCACGGAAGGGAGCGTCTGCAGGATGATGACGCCGCCGATGAGCTGCAGGTCGATGGAGAAGCCGGTGTCCAGGAACAGGATGCACAGCACCGCGCCGACCTTGACGAGCAGCGAGGTGATCTTGGAAACCCGGGCCTCGTCGGCGTCGGTGGCGTTCGGCTTCAGGTACTCCTTGTAGATGTTGCGGGTGAACAGGTTCGCCGCGGCGATGGACATGATCGCCGCGGGGACCAGCGCGCCGATGCCGATCGCGGCGTAGGCGACGCCGGTGAACCAGTCGGGGAACATCCGGTCGAACAGCTGCGGCACGATCGTGTTGTTGTCCGCGCCGATGGGCTTGATCCCGGCCGCGATGGCCATGAAGCCGAGCAGCGCGATCAGGCCGAGCAGCAGGCTGTAGGCCGGGAGTGCGGACATGTTCCGCTTGATCACGCCGCGGTTCCTGGAAGCGAGCACGCCGGTGATGCTGTGCGGGTAGAGGAAGAGCGCGAGCGCCGACCCCAGGGCCAGCGTGACGTACTGCAGCTGGTTGTTGGCGTTGAGCAGGAAGCCGTCGCCGGGTGCGGGAGTGGCGTCGAACTTGGCCTGGGCGGCGTCGAAGATCCCCGACCAGCCACCCTCCAGCTGGGCGGGGATCGCGATGATCGCGACCAGGATCACGATGTAGATCAGCGTGTCCTTGACGAACGCGATCAGCGCCGGGGCGCGCAGGCCCGACTGGTAGGTGTACGCGGCCAGGATCGCGAACGCGATGACGATCGGCAGGTGGCCGGTCACGCCCATCGACTTCAGCACCGCCTCGATGCCGACGAGCTGGAGCGCGATGTAGGGCATCGTCGCGACGATGCCGGTGATCGCGACCAGCAGCGCCAGCGTGGGCGAGCCGAACCTGGCCCGGACGAAGTCGGCGGGGGTCACGAAGCCGTGTACGTGCGAGACCGACCAGAGGCGGACCAGTACCAGGAAGACGATCGGGTAGACCACGATCGTGTAGGGCACCGCGAAGAAGCCCGTCGCGCCCGCGCCCCAGAGCAGGGCGGGCACGGCCACGAAGGTGTAGGCGGTGTAGAGGTCGCCGCCGACCAGGAACCAGGTGACCCACGAGCCGAAGCTGCGGCCGCCCAGGCCCCACTCGTCGAGGCTGGCCAGGCTGTCCGGGCGGCGCCAGCGCGCCGCCACGAACCCCATGCCGCTGACGAGCAGGAACAGTACGGTGAAGATGATGATCTCGGTCAGGTGTGCGTCCATCCGGTCACCGCCGCTTGGTCATCTGGTAGACGATCGAGGTGCAGGTCACGCCGACCGCGATGAAGGCGAGCTGGAGCCAGTAGAAGAGCGGAAAGCCCAAAAGCCGGGGTTCATCGGAATTGTAGAGAAATGGAAGTAAAGGTAGGATGATCGGCACGATAAGCAGCCAGTTCCACGGGCTGCGATCGCTTCGGTCCCCGTTCGGTGTGGTCAACGCGGTCTCCTGTGGCTGGAGAGGGGACGCCCGAGCAGGATCATCCCCATCGGTTGACCGGCAGCGTAATTACCTGGACGTTTCTTGCGGGCCATCGAGCGCCGAGTGGAACGGTTGGCGCGACGAACGGTAGGTCAGCCGGGCCCGGCGATGTCGTCGGCGATGTCACGGGCGCCGTACCCCTCGGGGGCCTCCGCTTCGACGACGGGTTCCGGCCGGTCGTCGAACTCCAGGCGGAGTGCCCTTGACATGGTCGCGTGCATTTCGTAAAGGCAGGTGATGTAGGTCAGCTCCAGGATCTGCTCGTCCGGCAGGTGCGCCTTCAGGACCGCGAATATCTCGTCGTGCACCCGGCCGCCGTCGAGCACCAGGCCGTCGGTGTAGGCCAGCACGGCCCGCTCCAGCTCGTTGAAGTGCGGGCTGACCTGCCAGTGCGCGACCGCCTGGACCTTCTCCTCGGGCACCCCCAGCGCCCGCATCTGCTTGCAGTGCTGTGAGAAGACGAACTGGCTGCCCCGGGCCCAGCCGGCCCGCGACTGGCCGAGCTCGCGCAGCACCGGGTCTATCTTGCTCTCCCGGTACAGCTGGAAGCCCTTCACGCAGTGCCGCAGGATGACCGGGTCCAGTGCGAAGACGGTCCACCAGTCGCCGGGGGAGCCGGTCGCGGTGCCCGGTTCGGCCACCGGGTCCCGGTCCGGGCCGAACAGCCGGTCGTAGAAGAAGAGCGTCAGCGGGTCCGTGGCCTCCGCGCGGGGGACCTGGCGCAGGCGTGGCATCACACGGTCCTTTCCGCGGCGGTTCTCGGTTCGTGCCGGACGTCGGTGGGCAGGCCCAGTTCCCTGGTCCAGGCGGCGAACTCCACCAGGATGCCGTCTGGATCCTTGAAGTAGATCGACCTGACGAACACGCCCTCTCCCATGGTGGGCGCCACCCCGAACTCGCTGTCGTCGTGGTTGAGGATCACCCCGACGTCCACGCCCTTGGCGATGAGCCTGTCGCGGTACTCCTCTATCTTGTCCGGGGCGACATCGAGGGCGATGTGGTTCATCGAGCCGACCGCGGAGAGCATCTCGCCCCGGTCCGGCAGGTTCTTCGGCGCCGAGACGCCGGGGATCCCCTCGGGTGCGTCGGGGAACCAGAAGAACGCCAGTGCGTTTCCCCCGCCGCAGTCGAAGAAGAAGTGCTGTCCCCATCCCATCGGCAACTCGATCGTCTTGATCAGGGGCATGCCCAGGACGCCGGAGTAGAAGTCGATCGTCTGCTTCATGTCCGAGCACACCAGTGCGAGATGGTTGATCCCACGCAGCTCGAACTCGCTGTTGTCCGCCATGTTCTCCTCGCCTCTTCGAGTAACTCATTACTTATCACAGGAGGGTGGAGGCGGGCAGACGGCGCGCACTCCTGAGGGGCCGGGGAGCGCGCGCCGACCGGATCTTTCCGTACGGGCTTCAACTGTCATTAACCGGTTAATTTAAAAGGCGGGCGATATTGTCTCATGGTTAGGCGGCTCTGTCCGTGAGTGATCCTGAATGTCGGAGCCCGAGAACTGAATCGAGCAAGTTACCGGGAGGTTACGTGTGAGGCGGCGGTGGTGCCGGCACCGCGTTACCGGCGTGCTGCCCCTTGATCCCCCGGCTCCGGTTCGTTCATGGAACCTGCTGGCAGCAGCGGGTTGACTCGTCCCGCCGGGGTGGAAGCAAGAGCGTCCCCTTTCTCTCCCCAGTGAGCCGACCCGCTATCCTTGGCCGAATAAGAACCGGTTCATCAGGGGGAACTGTGAAACGTCCGACGATCGCTGACATCGCCCGTCGTGCCGGCGTGTCCAAGGGCGCCGTCTCCTACGCGCTCAACGGGCAGCCAGGGGTCTCGGAGGCCACCCGCGCCAACATCCTCGCGATCTCCAAGGAGCTCGGCTGGCAGCCCAACAGCGCGGCGCGCGCCCTCAACGGTGCCCGCGCCCGCACCATCGGCCTCGCGCTGTTCCGCCCGGCCCGCACCCTGGGCATGGAACCGTTCTTCATGGAGCTGATCAGCGGTATCGAGGCCGAGCTCGCGGACCGGTCCTACGCGTTGATGCTGCAGGTGGTCACCGACCACGCGCAGGAGATCGAGGTGTACCGGCGCTGGTGGGGGGAGGGGCGCGTCGACGGCGCCTTTCTGGTGGACCTGCACCTCGACGACGCCCGGGTGGAGGCGATGCGGTCACTGAACATGCCGGTCGTGGTGATCGGGCATCCCTCGCAGGCGGGTCCGCTGAGCACGGTCTGGTCGGACGACGGCCTGGCCATCAAGGAGACCGTGGAGTATCTGGTGGCGCTGGGGCATCGGAGCATCGCCAGGGTCGCGGGGCTGCCCAGGCTCGTGCACACCACGCTGCGCGACCAGGCCTTCGTTCAGGCGTGCCAGGACGCGGGCCCGGGGCGCGTCGAGCATCTGATCGTCCACACCGATTACACCGGCGAGGAGGGGGCCAGGATGACCAGGCGGCTGCTCAGCTCGCCCCGGCGGCCCACCGCCATCGTCTACGACAACGACATAATGGCCGTGGCCGGGTTGTCGGTGGCGCAGGAGATGGTTCTGGACGTTCCGGCCGACCTGTCGATCGTCGCCTGGGACGACTCCCCGCTCTCACAGGTCGTGCGCCCGCCGCTGACCGCGCTCACCCGGGACATCCCCGCCTACGGAGCCTGTGCCGCCCGTCAGCTGCTCGCGCTGATCGCCGGAGAACCGGTCGACCTCTCGGTGGAGGACCGCCCCGCCACCCTGATCCCGCGCGGCAGCACCGGCCCCGTCCGCGGCCCGCGTTGACGGTCAGAGTCGACCGGTATCGGGGGCCGGCGCTCGCACCTCATGGGCAGGCTGGAGGAGGTGCTGGTCACCGGCTGACGATCTCGTACGGCGAGGCGGCGAAAACACGACAGAGGATGTCCTGTTTTCGCGCCACGCTCGTCCCATGAACAGGACGCTGGAAGGAAAGGTTGCCCTGGTCGCCGGGGCGACGAGGGGAACCGGCCGGGGGATCGCGGTGGAACTGGGCGCCGCGGGCGCCACGGTCTACTGCACGGGCAGGAGCACGCGGCGGCGGCGCTCGGAGATGAACCGGCCGGAGACCGTCGAGGAGACGGCCGAGCGCGTGACCCGCGCCGGCGGGCAGGGCATCGCGGTCGAGGTGGACCACCTGGAGCCGGAGCGGGTGCGCGCCCTGGTGGAGCGGATCCGGCGCGAGCGGGGAAGGCTCGATCTCCTCGTCAACGACATCTGGGGCGCCGACCCGCTGGCGGAGTGGAACGTCCCCGTCTGGAAACACTCGCTCGACGACGGCCTGCGCATCCTCCGGCTGGCGATCGACACCCACCTGATCACCAGCCATCACGCCCTGCCGCTGCTGATCGAGAACCCCGGCGGCCTGGTGGTCGAGGTGACCGACGGCACCCTGGAGTACAACCTGGCCAACTACCGGCTCTCGGCCTTCTACGACCTGGCCAAGCTCTCGGTGAACCGCCTGGCCTTCACCCAGGCGCACGAGCTGCGCCCGCACGGCTGCTGCGCGGTCTCGCTGACCCCCGGCTGGCTCCGCTCGGAGAGCATGCTGGAGAACTTCGGCGTCACCGAGGAGAACTGGCGGGACGCCACGGCGAAGCAGCCGCACTTCGTGATCTCCGAGTCGCCCTCCTACACCGGGCGCGCGGTCGTCGCCCTCGCCGCCGACGAGGACAGGATGCGCTGGTCGGGGCAGTCCACCTCCAGCGGGCGGCTCGCCCAGGTGTACGGCTTCACCGACCTCGACGGCAGCAGGCCCGACGCCTGGCGCTATATCGAGGAGGTCGAGAGCAAGGGCAGGCCCGCCGACGCCACCGGCTACCGCTGACCGGCGCCGGGAGCGGTCACCCGGCTGACCCGCCGCTGCCGCCCGAGGAGCCGTACAGGTCATGCATGCGGGCGGCGGCACCGGCGACGCGGGTACGGAGGTCGGGCGGGTCGAGGACCTCGGCCTCCGGACCGAAGCGGAGGACCTGGCCGTAGGCGACCTCCAGCGACTCGACAGGCAGGCGGAGCGTGACCCACCCCTGTCCGTCGGGCTCGCCGGCGGAGGCCAGCGCGTCGTCGAGGGCCGCCCGATCGGCGATGACGGGGAGCAGGCGAAGGGCGGCGGGGCTGAGCCTCACGGTGACGTCCGTGGTGAGCAGGGAGTTCGCGAACCGTGCCGACTTCTCGCTCCAGAACGCGGCCAGGTCGAAGGCGCCGTCCCGCTCGAAGCGCAGGGCGGGGTGGAGCTCGACCTCGTCGAAGCGATCGACCCGATAGATCGCGGACCGGGTCGCCAGGTACCAGACTCCCGCCTTCAGCACCAGCCCGTACGGCTCCAGACGCCGCCGGGCGGCCCCGGCCCCTCCGGTCTGCCCGGTCTGTTCGGTCTGTTCGGTCTGTTCGGCCGGGCGGTAACGGGCGGCGCGCCGGTAACGGGCGGTGACCGGGTGGTCGCCCCACACGGCCCTGGCCAGCGGTGCCAGTGCGGTAGGGGGAGGCCGCTCGCTCGCGAACCAGCCGGGGGCGTCCAGATGGAAGCGTTGCGCGGCGGTCGCGGGGGCGTCCCGCAGGCCGGGGGAGAGCGCGGCCGAGGCCTTCAGCCGCGCCGTGGCGGCCACCTCGCCCAGTCCCATCTCCCGCAGCGCCTCGGGCACGCCCGACAGGAACAGCGCCTCGGCCTCGGCGCGGTCCAGCCCGGTGAGGCGGGTGCGGTATCCGTCCAGCAGCCGGTAGCCGCCGCCCCGCCCCCGGTCGGCGTAGACCGGCACGCCGGCCTCCGACAGGGCGAGCACGTCACGGTGGACGGTCCGCTCGGAGATCTCCAGCTCCCGGGAGAGCTCCATCGCGGTCATCCGGCCCCGAGCCTGGAGCAGCAGCACCAACGACATCAACCTGGCCGCGCGCATCCCCCGACCCTAGTGCGCGGGCCGGGGGATCCTCACCGGCCTTTCGGAGGGAACCGGGCCCCGTCGCGGAACCCGTTGAAGGCGGGCGGTCACCAGCCTGGCCGCGGCACGCCCGCGACGGCGGGTGATGTGAGGCCGGGCGAGGTCAGTCCGGGACGAGGGGGAGCACGACCGCGGACGGGTGGGCCGGGTCGTGGAAGATCTCGTAGTCGTTCGTGACCATCGCGCTGCCCGTGCCCAGGGGCTCGCCGGTGCCGAGGTTGCGGGCGATCCGGGGATAGGCGCCGCCGGCGACGTGCAGGCGGATCCGGTGGCCGCGGCGGAACCTGTGGGCGATCGGCCACAGGTCCACCCCGACCCGGCGGATCCCGTCATCCCCGGCGACCGGAGCGCCGGGAACCAGGCGGCGCACGCCCTCGCACACGTTGTAGGAGGCACCGTCCGGATGCACGTCGCAGACCCGGACCACCACGTCGCAGTGCTCGCTGCCGGTGCGGACGTACAGTTCGGCGGAGACCGGGCCGATCATCTCGGTGTCCCGCCGTAGCTCGGGGCCGGTGTAGACGAGCACGTCGCGCCGGCCCTCCAGCCTGCGGTTGTCGCGCGGCTCGGAGTTGCCGAGCAGGACCGGGCCGCCCTGCGCGGGCGTCGGGTGCGCGGGGTCGTAGCGGAAACGGCCGGGTTCGGCGTCGCCGGAGCCGCCGGAGCCGCCGGGGGAGAGGGCGAAGCCGGGCCGCAGGTGCCAGCGCTGCTCCCGCATCCGGGGAACCGGCCAGTCGGGGTAGTCGCGCCACTCGTTCGCGCCCGTCACGTACAGCCGGACCGGTTGCTCGCGCAGCCCCGAAGGGTCGCCGAGCAGGTGCGCCCGAAACCAGGCGAGCGCCTCGGCGTTGGCCACCCGGCTGTGCCGCACGTCCGCGTGATACCAGGGGCCGATCGTCAGGTACGGGCGCCGCCCCGCGGCCCGCATCGCCGCGTAGTCCTTGATCTGCCACGGCAGGAAGACGTCGTACCAGCCGCCGGCCATGGTGACCGCGGCCTCCACCTCGCCCACCGAGGCGGAGAAGTCACGCCTGCCCCAGTAGGCCGCGGGCTCGGCGTGGTGGGCCAGCAGATCCTGAAAGAACGGCATGCCCCTGCCCGTGGACAGCCTGTCCAACTCCCCGAGCGGGCGCCCCGACAGGGCCGCGCGCCGCGTCCTGCGCGGGGCGAGCAGCGCGCCCGCCCCACCGAGAGGGCCGTCGATGGCGGCGGTCAGCGTGGTCCACATCAGCGACGACTCCAGGGCGAACGCCCCGCCCACGTAGGCGGCGTCCCGGAACTGGGAGGCGGTCACCGAGGTGGCCATGGCCTTGAGGTCGGGCCCGGCGAAAGGGGCGATCGCCCACTGGGCGTAGCCCAGGTAGGAGGGGCCGTGCATGGCCAGGTTCCCGCCGTACCAGGTCTGGCCGCGCAGCCAGGACAGCGTGGCCAGGCCGTCGTCGTGCTCGTCGCCGAGCGGGTCGAGCAGGCCACCGGAGCCGAACCCGCCCCGGCAGCTCTGGATCACGACCTGGAATCCGCGCCGCGCGAAGCCGCGGCCGAAGGCCAGCCCGAACACGCCGCGCCTTCCGTACGGCGAGCGGATCAGGATCGTAGGCGGCCGTACGGCGCAGGTCGGAACGTAGCGGTCGGCCAGCAGCGTGACCCCGTCGGGCATCGGTACCGGCAGGTCGCGCTGGATCGCGACCCGATGCACGGCCGGCCGCGGCCATGTGATCGTCGACATGTGCTCTCCTCACGCCGCTCCATACCTACTAACTGGTAACAGAACATGGCTCTGACGGCCAGGGTGTATCGCTGTGAGGCTCGCCATCCTCGTGCTCGGCCCCGGTTCGAGGCCCGGGGGCGAGGCCGTCGCGTGGCCACGTTGCATGATCACGGTCGTCGCCGGTACTGTGGCGACATGCGATACCCGGTTGCCCTTCGGTGGTGGCGCCGCTTCTAGGCGGCGCAGGTTTCGCATTCGCGAGCAGACAGACGGCCGCCCAGGGAGGCGGCCTTCTCTGCGTCCGCTCCCTCTGGGCATCAGGGAAATCAAAGGGGCGATAACGCAGTGGAGACGAGCCGATATACCACCGCCGGCGGCGTGGGGATCGAGGTCACCGCGTCCGACGTGCCGGAGACGGTGCTTGAGGACGTCGTCACGACGCTCGGCGAGCGCCGTGGTGGAGTGCTCTCCTCCGGGATGGAGTATCCCGGCCGCTACAGCCGATGGCACCTCGCCTACGTCGATCCCTGCCTGGAGATCGTGGCCAGGGGACGCAGGATCTCCGCCCGCGCGCTGAACGCCCGCGGCAGGGTGGTGCTGCCCGCCGTCGTGTCCTGCCTGCTGGCGGCGGGCAAGCCCGTCGAGGAGCCGACAGGCGATTTCGTCGAGGTGCACGTGGCGGAGTCCGAGGACATCCTCCCCGAGGAGATGCGCAGCCGCCGTCCCACGGTCTTCACCGCGATCCGCGAGGTCATCGCCGTGTTCAAGGGCGAGGACGAGCACCTGGGCCTGTACGGCTCCTTCGGCTACGACCTGGCCTTCCAGTTCGAGCCGATCAGGCAGGTCCTGCCGCGGGGCGCCGACCAGCGCGACCTCGTGCTGCACCTGCCCGACCGGGTGATGGTGATCGACCGCAAGCGGGAGACCAGCAAGGAGTTCCGCTACGAGTTCACGGTGGACGGCCTCTCCACCCACGGGCTGGCCCGCGAGGGGGAGGTCGTACCGCTGCCCCCCGCGCCGTCCGAGCTCCCGGCCGACCCCGAGAAGGGCTCCTACGCCCAGGTGGTGGCCGCGGCCAAGGAGAAGTTCGTCCGGGGCGACCTGTTCGAGGTCGTTCCCGGTCAGGTCTTCCACGCGCCCTGCGCCGACCCGGCGGCCTTCTACCGGGAACTGCGCCAGGTCAATCCGGCACCGTACGAGTTCCTGTTCAACCTCGGTGAGGGCGAGCACCTGGTCGGCGCCTCCCCGGAGATGTACGTCCGGGTCAGCGGCGACCGTGTCGAGACCTGCCCCATCTCCGGCACCATCGCCAGGGGCAGCAACCCGGTCGAGGACGCCGACGCGATCCGCACCCTCCTGTCCAGCGTCAAGGAGGAGTCGGAGCTGACCATGTGCACGGACGTGGACCGCAACGACAAGTCGCGCATCTGTGTGCCGGGGACGGTCCAGGTCATCGGGCGGCGCCAGATCGAGATGTACTCCAGGCTGATCCACACCGTCGACCACATCGAGGGCCGGCTGCGGCCGGAGTTCGACGCGCTCGACGCCTTCCTCACCCACATGTGGGCCGTCACCGTCACCGGTGCCCCCAAGACCTGGGCCATGCAGTTCATCGAGGACCACGAGGCCACCACCCGCCGCTGGTACGGCGGAGCGGTCGGCTACATCGGCTTCGACGGCTCGATGAACACCGGCCTGACCCTGCGCACCGCGCAGATCCGCGGCGGGGTCGCCACCGTCAGAGCCGGGGCCACGCTGCTGTTCGACTCCGACCCCGCCTCCGAGGAGCGGGAGACCGAGCTCAAGGCCAGCGCCCTGCTGGGCGCTCTGGCGGCGGTCGGCGTGACCCCGCAGGAGCAGGCCGAGCCCCAGGTGGCCGCGGCGCCGCCGGGAAGCGGGATGAAGATCCTGCTCGTCGACTGCGAGGACTCCTTCGTCAACACCCTCGCCGACTACTTCCGCCAGCAGGGCGCCGAGGTCGTCACGCTCCGGCACGGCTTCCCCGTCACGATGATCGACGAGATCGCGCCGTCCCTGGTGGTGCTGTCGCCGGGCCCCGGCTGGCCCTCCGACTTCGGGCTCCCCGCCCTGATCGACGCCCTCTACGAGCGCGACCTGCCGGTGTTCGGCGTCTGCCTCGGACTGCAGGGCATGGTGGAGCAGGCGGGCGGCACGCTGGAGTTGCTGTCCTACCCCGAGCACGGCAAGCGTGGCCGGGTCCGGCGGCTGGGCGACAGCGCCCTGCTCGACGGGCTCCCCGAGGAGTTCACCGCCGCGCGCTACCACTCGGTCCACGTCAAGCAGCCGGGTGTCGCCGGTTTCACCGCTACCGCGCTCACCCCCGACGGCGCGGTGATGGCGATCGAGGACGTGCAGCGGCGCCGCTTCGCCGTACAGTTCCACCCCGAGTCGATCCTCACCGCGGAGGGAGGCGCGGGAGCGAAGATCATCGCCAACGTTCTCCGGCTCTGCCGCACGTCCGGGTAAAGAAGCGGTATTTCGAACCCGGCCCTCACCTCGGGTGACCATCATGTTCAGCGAGGGGATCGCCGGGTTCACCCGGCAGGTGAATCGCTTCTCCGCTACGGTTCTCGGGTTCGAAACGGCCAGAGCCTGGCCGTCGCCCACCTCGGCCGAGGGAGGCGAGGAGCCGCTCCCATCGGGAAGCGGAGGAGTCAGAGAGTTCTCCCCGTCGTAGGGACCGCAGGGGTGACGGCCGGACCTGGCCGCCGCCCCCGCGACCGGGGGAGGAGCGGGCATGAGGTCGGACGGTGTGCTGCCCGTCGAGCTGCCCGACGCCGTACGGGAGGCGCTGCTGGCGCCGCTGGTCGACCAGAACTGTCACGGCGTGCGCCGTGATGACCTGACCAGGGCCCGGTTCGAGACGCTGCTCAGCGACGCGGGAACTCCGGCGCCCCCCGGCACCACCCACTTCGACACCCCCGTCGGCACCGCGGTCCGTCGCTGGTGCGCGCCCGTCCTCGGTCTCGCCCCGCACGTGCCGCCGGCCGTGTACCTGGCCCGCAGGGCGGAGTTGGGCGCCACCGAGGTGAACCGGCGACTGCTGGGCGCCGCGGGGATAGCCACCTTCCTGTTCGACGGATTCGACCGCTTCGACGGCCTGGACAGTGATCTCGACGGTGATCTCGACGATGACCTCGGCAGGCCCGAGGTGCTGCCACCGGCCGAGATGGGCCGGGCGGGTGGCGCCGGCACCGCGCGGGTCGTCCACATCGAGTGGGCCGAGGAGGAGGTGGCCAGGACCGCGGTCTCGGGGGTCTCCTACATCTCGGCCCTCGCCCAGAGCCTCGCCGCGCGGGCCGTCCGCGCCGTCGCGCTGAAGTCGGTCACGGCCCACAGATCCGGGCTCCATCTCGACCCGGCCAGGCCGAGCCGGGGAGCGGTGATCGCGGCGGCCACCCGGCGGCTGGCCTGCCCGGGTGAGCGGCTCATCGATCAGGTGCTCCTGCGCCACCTGCTCTGGACGGCCGTCGACGTGGCCAGGGAGTACGGGCGGCCGCTGCAGTTCCACACCGGTCACCCCCACTACGGCGGCGCGCGCCAGGGGGCCCATGCCGGTCGCGGCGGTCCTGCGGTTCACGGCGGTCGCGTGGATGCCGGCGCTTTCGGGACTCCCGACGCCGTCGAAGGCCGCGCGGTCCCCGGCCGGTACGGTACGGGTCCGGCACCGATGACCGGCTTCATCATGGCCGTGCAGCCGGTGGGTGTGCCCGTCGTCCTGTTGCACTGTCACCCGTTCCACCGCCGGGCGGCCTACCTCGCCGGTGTGCTCCCGCATGTCTACGTCGACGTGGGCGCGGCACTGACCCGCAGCGCCACGGGCTCGGCCGCGGTCATGGCGGAACTGCTCGAACTGGCACCGTTCCACAAGCAGTTGTTCGGCTCCGGCGGCCACGGCGTGGCGGAGACCTGCCACCTTGGAGCCCTGCACTACCGGCGAGGACTGGCCGGGGCGCTCGCCGCGCGACTGGCGGACGGCGAGTGGAGCGCCTCGGACGCCGTCCGGGTGGCCCAGATGATCGGCTCAGGCAACGCCCGCCGGATCTACCGGCTGTGAGCGGTGCCCGTCTTCGGGGCGGCGGGGCTCCCCACGCCGTTACGGTTTACGATATGCGCGACCGGCGAGGCGATGAGGGGGATTCAGTTGACGGGCGATGAGGCAGAGGCACGTTTTCTTGACGACGTGACCGTGGAGTTGGTCAAGCACAGCGCCTCCGACTCCGACGTGCTCTGGGCGGCGCGGGTCTCGACCGCGGGGGAACAGTCCTTGGAGGAGGTCGGCAAGGATCCCGCGCGGTCCAAGGGGCTGATCAACTTCCTGATGCGCGACCGGCACGGCAGCCCCTTCGAGCACAACTCGATGACCTTCCTGGTCAGCGCGCCGATCTTCGTCTTCCGTGAATTTCACCGCCATAGGGTTGGATGGTCGTATAACGAGGAAAGCGGGCGTTATCGTGAGCTTCAGCCCAATTTCTATGTTCCGGGGATGGAGCGGAAGCTGGTTCAGGAAGGCCGGCCGGGTAAGTACGTCTTCGTCGAGGGCAGCGCCGAGCAGCACAAGGTCGTTACCGAGGTGATGGAGGCGTCCTACCGGCAGTCCTACGCCGCCTACCAGGAGATGCTGGAGGCCGGCATCGCCCGCGAGGTGGCCAGGGCGGTGCTGCCCGTCGGGCTGTTCTCCTCGATGTACGCCACCTGCAATGCCCGTTCGCTCATGCACTTCCTCTCCCTGCGCACCAAGAACGAGCAGGCCAAGGTGCCCTCGTTCCCGCAGCGTGAGATCGAGATGGTGGCGGAGAAGATGGAGGCCGCCTGGGCGGCGCTGATGCCCCTCACGCACGAGGCCTTCGTGGCCGGCGGCAGGGTCGCGCCCTAGGTCCTGCCGCCCGCCGGGTCTTCGGCCCGCTCTCTGAGGTCTCGCATGGACCGTGGTCCGGGACGCGGGCGGGTCAGCTCGTGGTCTCCTGGCGGCGCGAGAGGGTGGGCAGGACGAGGATCTCGGCCCCCGGGGGCAGCGTGCAGTCGAGGCCGCCGAGATGCCGGGCGTTCTCGCCGCAGACGAACATGCTGATGTGGCGGCGGATGCTCCCGTAGTCGTCGCGGAGCCGCTGCTCCAGGGACGGGTGCGTACGGCGGAGCGTGTCGAGGGCGGAACCCAGCGTGGGGTCGCCGTCCTCATGGTCGGCGACGGCGAAGACGCGGACCTCGGTGCTCTCGCCGGCCCAGTGCCGCAGGGGGGCGGGAAGCATGAAGGTCACCAGCGTGACGGGTCTGGCCATCGGTTCAGAGCGCCGTGTGGTGCGGGGCGGGCATGGCCGGTGCGCCCGAGGGGCGGGTGCCGCGGCCGGGGGTGGCCGCATGCCGGAGGCGGGCGTGGCCCTGGCCGTGGAGGGCCCACCGGAGGGTCCGCCGCCGGTGGAGGGGACCGGGGGCGGATTCGTGCGGATGGACGGCTCTGGCGGGGACGTGCGGGGAACGGGGGTGGCGGTCGAGAGGGGGGCACGGGCTGTGAGGGGGGCAGTCGTGCATGACCATCTCCTTTCGGATTGGGCCTCATGCTGCCATGCCATACCGTGTCCCGCCGGGCTCTGTGGAATTTGCGTGATCACTTTGGGGGATTAATCCTGATTGTCGGTCAAGGCTCGCCCTGCGCGATGTCCCGGTGGATGTGGGCCAGGGGCATCCCGCCCCGCTGGAGCCGGTGGACCGTCTCGTTGACCATGGCGGTCGGGCCGCAGACGTAGGCCTCGTGGTCGGACCAGGAGTGGAACCGCTCCATCACCTCGGCCACCTGGCCCCGCATGCCGTCGTACCCCGGTTGTCCGGAGACCACGGGGAGCACCCGCAGCCACGGGAAGGCCGACGCCATCCGGAGCAGGTCGGTCAGGTCGTAGAGTTCCCCGGCGGTGCGGGCGCCGTGGAGCAGGTGGATGTTGGGGCGGCGACCGGAGCCGATCACATGCTCCAGGATGGCCTTGATCGGTGCCAGGCCGGTGCCGCCGGCCACGCACAGGATGTCGCGTCCGGAGTCGGTGGGAACCATGGTGCCGATCGGGGGCCCCAGCATCAGGTTGTCTCCGATCCGGGTGCGCTGGACCAGCGTGGTGGAGACCCAGCCGCCGGAGACCGCGCGGACGTGCAGGCGGATCGTGTTGTCGTCCCGGGGTGCGTTCGCGATGGAGAACGTGCGCCAGACGCGTGGCCAGCGTGCGGTCTGCACGCTGACGTACTGGCCGGGCAGGTAGGGCAGGTCCTGGTCGAGCCGTAAGGTGATCACCGCGATGTCCGGGGTGCGGAGTTCGTGGTCGATCACCTCGGCCAGCCACCAGGCGGGGGACCCCCCCGCGTCGGACTTGGCCGATTCGATCATGAGATTGGCGGCGGCGGTGTAGGCGGCGGTCCATGCCGCCTCTATCTCGGGGGTCCAGATCTCGGCGGCGAAGCGCCTGACCGTGGCCAGGAGCGCGTTGCCGATCGCGGTGTAGTGCTCGGCGAGCACGCCGTACTTCCGGTGGTCGCGGCCGAGTTGACTCAGGAACGAGGCCAGGCTGTCGGGACTGTCCAGGCTCCAGACGATTCTGGTCAGCGCGCCGAACAGGCGGTCGCGCTGTACGTCCATCGCCGGAGGGAACATCGTCCGCAGGTGCGGGCTCTCGGCGAACAGACGTCCGTAGAAGTATGCCGCGGCCTTGTCCGCGACAGGTTCGACGACGGCGAAGCTTTCCTTGACGAGACGCGGATTCAAAGACATTTAACGAACCCACCCTAATTGATCGGCTCAAAGTCCGATCACGCAGATCCACCTCCCTGACGGCTCCGGGTGACGAGCGACCGGTAGCCCCGGCTCACCTGATCACTCGAAATTTAAGTCTTCCATCACCAGGTAGGCGTCACAACCGTTTCTCGACAATACGGTGGGAAGTCTAACTATCCGTAATTAGAGCGTTATTTTGTGTGACCGAACAATATGATGCGAGGAAAGTAAGCGAATAATAATCACGTTCGTTCTGAGTGGTGGGCCCGCCGTTCGAGAGATTTTCCGTCATTCCGGAGTTTCGGGTCGCCGGAGGTGTGATCCTCTCCGCCGTGGCGGCCGGGCGACACCGACACCTCGACGCCTCCCGCGGTCGACCGGACCCGGCGGGTAAAGTGCCGACCATGCCGTTGCACCCGCAGGCCGAGGCCTACCTGAAGACTTTCCAGACGGACCTCGGTGTCCCGCTCTCCACACTCACCCCCGAGGCGATCGTCGCGATGCGGGCCCTCGACGCCTTCGCCGAGCAACGTGGTCCGATCATCCCGCTCCCGCTGGTCAGGGATGACGTCGTCGCGGGCGTGCCGGTCCGCGTCTACCGGCCGGAGGAGGACGACCGTCCCCTCCCGGGGATCGTCTACTTTCACGGTGGAGGCTGGGTCTTCGGCAGTGTCGACCGCAACGACGCCCTCGGCCGTGACCTCGCGGTGCGCAACGGGGCGGTCGTGATCTCGGTCGACTACCGGCTCGCCCCCGACCACCCCTTCCCCGCGGCGGCCGACGACGCCTGGAGCGTCGTCCGGGACGTCTTCGGCCGCCCCGGCGTCTACGGGGTCGACCCCGAGCGCATCGCGGTCTGCGGCGACAGCGCCGGGGGCAACCTGGCCGCCGTGGCCGCCTGGCAGGCCAGGGACGCCGGGCTCAGGCTGGCCCACCAACTGCTCGTCTACCCGATAGCCGACGTGGCCATGGACACCGGGAGTTACCGCGCCTACGCCGGCGGTTTCGGGCTCGGCGCCGACGAGATGGCCTGGTTCGTCGCGCAGTACGGCGGTGATCCGGTCGACCCCCGGCTGGCTCCCGTCCGGCTGGCCGACAAGGCCGGTCTGGCCCCGGCGACGGTGATCATCGCCGAGTGCGACCCGCTCTGTGACGAGGGTGAGGAATACGCCGCCCAGCTGGCCGCGGCCGGGGTGCCGGTCGAGGTCAGGAGGTACGAGGGGGCGATCCACGGCTTCTTCGGCCTGCCGGGCTTCTTCGACCAGGCGACCGAGGCGCGCGAGTACGCCGCGGCCCGTCTCGCGGAGGCTTTCCAATAGGGGTGCGCCCGGCTCCGGACGGGCGGGGCGCACCCGGCGATCAGGTCAGAAGCTCCTGGGAAGTCCGAGCACCTGGGTGGCCAGGTAGTTGAGCAGGAGCTCCTCGGTGACGGGGGCGACCTTGCCGATGCGGGCGTCGGCCAGCAGGCGGGCCACCGGGTACTCCAGCGAGTAGGCCATGCCGCCGTGCGTCTGGAACGCGTGGTCGGCCGCCTCCCAGGCCGCCTGGGAGGCGGTCAGCTTGGCGATGTTGGCCTCGGTGCCGCAGGGCAACTGCCTGTCGAACAGCCAGGCGGCCTTGTACAGCATCAGCCTGGCCAGCTCGATCTTGGCCTTGACCTGGGCGAGGGGGAAGGCGATGGCCTGGTTGGCGCCGATCGGACGGCCGAACACCTCGCGCTCCTTGGCGTACTGCACGGCCACCCGCAGCGCCACCTCGGCGCCGCCGAGCGCGGAGGCGGCCAGCAGGACGCGCTCGGGGTTGAGGATGTCCCACAGCACCAGCGCGCCCTGGTCGACCTCACCGACCACGTTCCTCTCCGGGACCCGCAGGTCGTCTATGAAGACCATGTTGGACGGGGTGGTGTTGGCGCCCATCTTCGGGATCGGCTGGAAGGAGAGCCGGCCGGCCGCGACGGCCTCGGGGACGTTCACCAGCAGGACGGTCAGGCCGTTGGTGCGGGGCTTGGCCTCGGCGGCCGGGATGGTCCGGGTGACCAGAAGCATCCAGGTGGCGCGCTGCACGCCGGTGATCCAGATCTTCTGGCCGTTGACGACGAACTCCGCCCCGTCGCGACGGGCGGAGGTGGAGATGCCCAGGGCGTTGGACCCGGCGTCGGGCTCGGTCAGCGCGAAACAGGTCTCCAGCTCGCCGGTGGCCAGCCTGGGCAGCAGTTCGTCGCGCTGCCAGGGGCTGCCGTGCCTGGCCAGGGTCATGGCGCCGAACCCGGGGGTGAGCACGTAGGTGAACGCCGAACCGCCGGCCGAGCCGGAGGCCGACAGGGTCTCGGTGGCCACGGCCAGCTCCAGCAGGCCCTGACCGCCGCCTCCGTACTCCTCGGGCACGGCCAGGCCGAGCCAGCCGCCCTTGGCCAGATCCTGCCAGACCTCCTCCGGCCAGCGTTTCTCGCTCTCGCACCGCTGCCAGTAGTCCAGGTCGTAGCGCGCGCAGATGTCGCCGACGCCGCGTTGGACGGCGAGGGCGCTCTCCGGAAGTGTGAAGTCCACGGTGACCAACTCCATTCTAGTTGCGCGCGCAATCGTAGAACGAAGTTCGGTAAGCCTCCAGTGCCACCGGGACGCGGGGATCAGTTCTGCTGGACGGCGTCCAGGCGCGGCCTGCGCGTGTGGTAGACGAAGGCAGGCGGTAGGTTGCCCCACACCGTGCGGCCCGCGACGACCTCCTCGAAGGTGTCGATCAGGCGCTTCCTGAAACGCCGCGCGGGAGGAAGGCGCTTGGCGAAGCTGTAGGCGAAGGTGGTGAAGGCCGTGTGCGGACCCATGATCGCGGTGACCGCGTCCAGCAGGCGGCCCTGTGTCTCCTCGGAGAACGCGGCCCAGGGGAGCCCGCTCACGATCACGTCGGCCCTGGCGAGACCACGCTCCTGCAGCAACTGAGGCAGCCGTGCCGCGTCATCGGTCACGACGTCCACCCCGGGGTTCCTGGCGGCGAGGAAATCGGCCAGCCTGGGGTTGATCTCGACGGCCATGTGGTGCCCCCGGCCTCCCAGCCTGCGCTGGATCTCCGCGGTGAACACGCCGGTGCCCGGGCCGAGTTCGACGATCACCGGATCCCCCCGGTGGGGGACCGGCGAGGCCACCGCCTCGGCAAGCCGCCGCGAGCTCGGCGCCACCGCTCCGACGGTGCCCGGCGAGCGAATCCACTGCCCAAGAAAGAGCGTGGTGTCATTGGTCATGCTGTGAAGCGTAAGGGGTGCGCCGGGGCGTCGCGCGCGTCATCCGATACGATTTTCGGCCGCGCGGGAGGCGGTGCCCCCCGAGGGGTGAACGCGCACCGGACGGAGAATCCGCCAAGAGGCGGACGGCGAGGTCAGCCCCCAGGGTGACGACCGGATGGATGCCCCGCGGCCACGATGTGTTCCGAACCAGTCATCCAAGGTAAGGACACATAATATGCAGGAGGTCATCTCCCCGCGGAAACCGACGGAGGATCGCCTGGTCTCCGCGGGCCTGCTGTACGGCCTGCGCATCCTGGTCGTCGCCCAGGCGGCCGGCCTCATCGCCGCCGCCTCGTTCGCCGGCCAGGCGGTGCGCGGCGGGGAGGCGCTGGCCGAGACCCACGTACTGGCCGGGATGGTGGTGCATCTGATCGCACTGCTGCAGATCGTCGTGGCCGCCATGGTCTGGCGTCCCGGGCGAGGTGCCGGCTGGCCGGCGCTGGTCAGCGTCGGCCTCTTCCTGGTCGGGATGGCACAGCACTTCAGCTGGGAGGCGCTCGGCACCCACGTCCCCAGCGGGCTGGCCCTGTTCGGGATGACCGTCGCCGTGCTCGTCTGGGCCTGGTCCCCCGGCGCCGCCGTGCGCCGCTCCTGATCTGGACGGCGCCGCCCGGATCGGGTGACGCCGTCGATCGGAACCACGCCGCCGCGCGGCCGCGGCGGCGTGGTTCCCCGCACTCCTCCCGCCTCCTCCCCGGGCCCTGTCGCGCCCCTGGGCGCCCCCTGGTCCCGCGCCTGACGCCCGGCGCCCGTGCCCCCGCCGGACGGCCGTACGGTCCGTGTGAGCTCCGCACGGGTAGGGTCGGCATCAGGCACGGGGAGGGAGACAGACCGGTGAATCCGGAAGCATCGGGAGCCGAAGATCGAATCTGGACGGTTCCCAACGCGTTGAGCCTGGCCAGGCTTCTGGGGGTGCCGGTCTTCCTCTGGCTGGTGCTGGGCCCGAAGGCCGACGGCTGGGCCGTCGCGCTGCTGATGCTGGCGGGGTTCTCCGACTGGCTCGACGGTAAGATCGCCCGCGCCTGGAACCAGACCAGCCGGCTCGGCCGCCTGCTCGACCCGCTGGCCGACCGGCTCTACATCCTGGCCACCCTGTTCGGCCTCGCCATGCGCGAGATCATCCCCTGGTGGCTGGCGCTGGCCATCCCGCTGCGCGACGTGATGTTGCTGGGCATCCCGCTCATCCTGCGCCGCCTCGGCTACGGCCCGGCGTTGCCCGTGCACTTCCTCGGCAAGGCCGCCACCGCCAACCTCCTCTACGCCTTCCCTCTGCTCTTCCTCGCCCACCACGACGCCTGGTACGCCGATCCCGCCCGGATCGTCGGCTGGTCCCTGGCCATCTGGGGCACAGGTCTGTACTGGTGGTCCGGAGTGCTGTATTGGGTACAGGTGCGTCAGCTGACAAGCGAGGCCAAACGCCTTAAGAGGTGATCTGTGAAGGCCGTCGTCATGGCGGGCGGGGAGGGTACACGGCTCCGGCCGATGACCGCGAACCAGCCCAAGCCTCTCCTGCCCGTGATCAATCGGCCGATCATGGAGCACGTGCTGCGCCTCCTGAAACGGCACGGTTTCACCGAGACGGTGGTCACCGTGCAGTTCCTGGCGGCCCTGGTCCGCAACTACTTCGGCGACGGCGACGAACTCGGCATGAGCCTGTACTACGCCACCGAGGACACACCGCTCGGCACCGCGGGCAGCGTCAAGAACGCCGCGGACCGGCTGCGCGACGACCGCTTCCTGGTCATCTCCGGCGACGCGCTGACGGACATCGACCTGACGGACATGATCCGCTTCCACCGTGAGAACGGCGCGATGGTCACGATCGGGCTCAAGCGCGTTCCCAACCCGCTGGAGTTCGGCATCGTCATCGTCGACGACCAGGGGCGGGTGGAGCGCTTCCTGGAGAAGCCCACCTGGGGCCAGGTCTTCTCCGACACCGTCAACACCGGCATCTACGTGATGGAGCCCGAGGTCCTCGACGAGATCGCGGCGGGGGAGTCCGTCGACTGGTCGGGAGACGTGTTCCCCCGGCTGCTGGAGCGCGGAGCCCCGCTGTACGGCTACGTGGCCGACGGCTACTGGGAGGACGTCGGCACCCACGAGAGCTACCTCAAGGCCCAGGCCGACGTCCTGTCGGGCCGGGTCAAGGTCGATATCGACGCCTTCGAGGTCTCGCCGGGCGTCTGGGTGGCCGAGGGAGCCTCGGTCGACACCGACGCCATCCTCAAGGGCCCGCTCTACGTCGGCGACTACGCCAAGGTCGAGGCGGGGGCCGAGCTGCGCGAGTACACCGTGCTGGGCAGCAACGCGGTGGTCAGGGAGGGGGCCTTCCTGCACCGTGCGGTCGTCCACGACAACGTCTACATCGGGCCCAGCGCCCACCTGCGCGGCTGCGTGATCGGCAAGAACACCGACCTGATGACCGCGGCCAGGGTCGAGGAGGGCGCCGTCATCGGCGACGAGTGCATCATCGAGGCCGAGGCGTACATCTCCTCCGGCGTCAAGATCTACCCGTTCAAGACCATCGAGGCCGGGGCGGTGATCAACAACAGCGTCATCTGGGAGCCGCGCGCCCAGCGAAACCTGTTCGGCCCCCGGGGGGTCTCGGGGCTGGTCAACGTGGAGATCACCCCCGAGCTGTGCGTGCGGCTCGCCAGCGCCTACGCCACCACCCTGAAGAAGGGCGCCTCGGTCATCACCTCCCGCGACTCCTCCCGCGCGGCGCGGGCGCTGAAGCGGGCCGTGATCAGCGCCCTCAACGCCAGCGCGATCAACGTGCTCGACCTGGAGGCGTCCCCGCTCCCCGTGGCACGCTTCCACACCGCCAGGGAGAACGCGGTAGGCGGCATCGCGCTGCGCACCACCCCCGGCGACCCGCAGAGCGTCGACATCGTCTTCATGGACGAGCACGGCGCGGACCTGTCGCCGCCGGCCCAGCGCAAGCTGGACCGGGTCTTCTCCCGGCAGGAGTTCCGCCGCGCCTTCCCCGGCGAGATCGCCGAGCTGAGCTTCCCCGCCAGGGCGGTGGAGGACTACACGCACGAGTTGCTACGCCTGGTCGACATCAACGGGGTCCGCGACGCCGACATGAAGGTCGTGGTCGACTGCGCGGGAGGCACCTCCTCGCTGGTGCTGCCCAGCCTGCTCGGCCGGGTCGGGGTGGACGTGCTGACCGTCAACAACCGGCTGGACGACGCCTCGCCCACCGAGACCCTCGCCGAGCGCCGCCGTGACCTGCAGCGCCTGTCAGAGCTCGTCAGCTCCTCCAGGGCGGCCTTCGGCGTGCGCTTCGACCCGGTGGGGGAGCGGGTCGCGCTGGTGGACGAGATGGGCCAGCTGATCAGCGAGGAGCGCGCCCTGCTGGTGGTGCTCGACCTGGTCGCGGCCGAGCGCCGCGGCGGCAGGGTGGCACTGCCGGTCACCACCACCCGGGTGGCCGAGCAGGTCTGCAGGTTCCACGGGGTCCAGGCCGAGTGGACGTCCACCGCGATCGACGCGCTCACCGCCGCCGCCAGGGGTCCGGAGATGATCTTCGCGGCCGACGGGCGCGGTGGTTTCATCGTGCCCGAGTTCGGCCCCACGGTGGACGGCCTGGCGGTGTTCCTGCGCCTGCTCGGGCTGGTCGCCAGGACCCGGCTCTCGCTCAGCCAGATCGACGCCAGGATACCCGAGGCCAAGCTGCTGCGCCGTACCGTGCCGACTCCGTGGGCGGCCAAGGGGGCGGTGATGCGCTCGGTCATCGAGGCCGCCGAGCACCACCGCATCGACACCACCGACGGGGTGCGGGTCGTCGCGGAGGACGGCAGCTGGACCCTGGTGCTGCCCGACCCGACCGAGGCGGTGACCCACCTGTGGGCCGAGGGGTTCGACGTCGACTCCGCCCAGACCCTGATCGAGCGCTGGGCGCGGGTGGTGGAGGAGGCCGCCGGCGGTTGAGGCGGCCCGCGCGACAAATACCGCGCGGCGCCATGGACCAGGGGCAGCGTCCCCTGTAACTTTGTCACCGACCGTACCCGCGGTTCAGCGTCAACCTTGACCTTCGCGCCTCATCACTGTATGTTGCGGCATTCGCAGTCTGAGAAAACACTTGAGAAGCGAAGAAGCGAGGCGCGCATCACTGAGCACCGTTGCCGCGTCTTCGCGGTAGGAGGCCGAGCCGATCGATGCCGAGCGTCTACTGCACGCAGTGCGGTCATGCCAATCCTGAGGATGCCCGTTTCTGTTCACGATGCGGGTCGCCGCTTACCAGGTCCGACACCCCCGGAGACAGCACATCGACGATCTCCCTCTCCGGGATCGAGGCCTATGAGGCGGAGACCGGTGAGACGCTTCTCGCCGAGCGGCAGGCCGTTGAGCAGTTGCCCGCCGGCACCGCGTTGCTGGTCGCGATGCGCGGCCCCAACGCCGGCAGTCGGTTCCTGCTCGACAGCGACCTCACCACCGTGGGCCGCCACCCCGAGAGCGACATCTTCCTCGACGACATCACGGTCTCGCGCCGTCACGTGGAGTTCTACCGGCGCGGCGGCGGTGTCTTCACGGTCCGCGACGTCGGTAGCCTGAACGGCACGTACGTCAATCGTGAGCGCATCGAGGAGGTCCCGCTGTACGGCGGGGACGAGGTGCAGATCGGTAAGTTCCGCCTCGTCTTCCTCACCCGCGGCGCCGCTGGAGGATGATGAGCTCGCAGGCCGCTCGTGCGCACATGAGCATCGGGGAGGTGCTCGCTCTCCTGCAGGGCGAGTTCCCCGACGTCAGCATCTCCAAGATTCGCTTCCTGGAGGGCGAGGGGCTGATCGAGCCGGAGCGCAGTCCCTCCGGCTATCGCAAGTTCACCTACGCCGACGTCGAGCGGCTCCGCTACATCCTCAGCGAGCAGCGTGATCGCTACCTGCCGCTGCGCGTGATCAAGGATCATCTGGAGGCGGCCGACCGCGAGGAGCGCCCGGCGGCCCGGCCGCGCGCCGTCCCCGACGACGCGCCCCCCGAGGTCCGCCTCACCCGCGAGGAGTTCCTCGCCGCCGCCGAGCTCGACGAGGAGACCCTCACCGAGCTGGAGGACTACGGTCTGCTGGCCGCCGTGGCCCGCTACTACGACGCCGAGGCACTGGTCGTGGCCCGCAGTGTGGGCGCCCTGGCCGCCTTCGGCCTGCGTGCCCGCCACCTGCGGGCGGTCAAGGCCGCCGCGGAACGCGAGGCGGGGCTGGTGGAACAGGCCGTCGCCCCGCTGCTGCGCCGTCGCGGCCCCGGCGCGATCGACCAGGCGGACGAGACGGCGAGGGAGATCTCCGGTCTCCTGCTGGAATTGCACGCCTCGTTGCTGCGTTCCGGAGTCCGTGGGGCACTGGGCCGGTGAGAGCCTGACCAGGCACTCGTACCCCCACGAGTGTTACGTTGAACAAACCGGTCGGAATCCAGCGAAGACGGAGCAGCCCGTGTTGCAGATGGAGGTCGTGGGCGTTCGAGTTGAAATGCCCTCCAACCAGCCGATCGTCCTGCTGAAAGAGACGCATGGGGAGCGTTACCTACCTATCTGGATCGGCATGACGGAAGCCACGGCGATCGCCATGGCCCAGGCCGAGGAACCACCACCCCGGCCACTTACCCATGACCTGTTCCGGGACGTGCTCGAAGGGCTCGGAGTCAGGTTGAACACTGTCAACATCGTCGCTTTACGCGACGGCATCTTCTTCGCGGATCTCGTGTTCTCCAACGGGGTCGAGGTGAGCGCGCGTCCTTCCGACTCGATCGCCTTGGCACTTCGCACCGGTGCACGTATCTTCGCGAGTGAGGATGTGGTACGGGAGGCAGGGGTGATCATCCCTGACGACCAGGAGGACGAGGTGGAGAAGTTCAGGGAGTTCCTTGACACGATCACGCCCGAGGACTTCGGCCGCGCGGGGTAGGAATTTCGGTGCATTTACGCTTCACGACGCGCCGGGTGGGGTCGTTGACTGGACTTGGCCCCAGTCCTACGGTGCAAGTGAAACCTGCGGTCGTGCGTAAACCCCCAGATCAGGCCGTGGGATGAGAGAAAGCCGGAGGTCCGCGTGGCGGTCAGCAGCGGCGAGGGTAGAAACGCCGACCAGGATGACCCGGAACGGCGCCAGTCGGCACGTCAGCGCGCGGGTGAAGAGGGTCTGCTGTTCGACGGGCAACCGGTGAAAGTGCCCGCCGACATCGGCTACAGGGGGCCGACGGCCTGTTCGGCGGCAGGAATCACCTACCGGCAACTCGACTACTGGGCACGCACCGGCCTGGTCGAGCCCACCGTGAGAGCCGCCCACGGCTCCGGCTCCCAGCGGCTGTACGGCTTCCGTGACATTCTGGTCCTCAAGGTTGTCAAGCGCCTTCTCGACACCGGTGTCTCCCTCCAGCAGATCCGCATCGCCGTGCAGCACCTGCGGGAGCGGGGCGTCAACGACCTGGCCCAGATCACTCTGATGAGCGACGGGGTGAGCGTCTACGAGTGCACCTCGCCGGACGAGGTCATCGACCTGCTCCAGGGGGGCCAGGGAGTCTTCGGTATCGCGCTGGGACGGGTGTGGCAGGAGGTGGAGGGCTCTCTCGCGGATCTTCCCGGCGAACGCGCGGAGTCGGGCGGGGGCCCTTTAGGCGATCATCAGGCCGATGAGTTGGCCCGTCGTCGCAGAGCACGACGAACCGGGTAAACTCGGACTCGCCATTGACCCTGTGCGGGAGAGACCCCGACCGCGATCGGGGCGCCGAAGGAGCAACCTCCCCGGAATCTCTCAGGCACCCTGTACCGCACGGACGAGGCAACTCTGGAAAGCAGACGTGCCCGCCAGGTGCGTCTCACCGACGGTGCAAGCCTCCCGGCAAGGGCAGGTGAAGCTCTCAGGTAGCGACCACGTCGTGATGACAGAGGGGGAGAACCGGCATATGCCCGCGCCCAGCACCGGTCTCCACCCCGCCCGAGAGGCTTCTCATGACCGATCTGTCATCGCTCAGCGAACTCGCCCCTCCGCCGTTCGCGACCCGTCACATCGGGCCCGACGACGCCGACCAGACCCGCATGCTGGAGGCGGTCGGGTTCGCCTCCGTCGCCGACCTGGTCGCGGTGGCCGTGCCCGAGGCGATCCGCTCCTTCGCCCGGCTGGGTCTGCCCCCGGCGGCAGGGGAGTCCGAGGCCCTCGCCGAGCTGCGGGTCCTCGCCGGGCGTAACACCGTGCTCACCTCGATGATCGGCCTGGGCTACCACGACACGATCACCCCGGGTGTCATCCGCCGCAACCTCCTGGAGAACCCGGGCTGGTACACCGCGTACACGCCCTACCAGCCGGAGATCTCCCAGGGCCGGCTGGAGGCCCTGATCAACTTCCAGACCGTCGTCTCCGACCTGACCGCCCTCGACGTCGCGGGGGCCTCCCTGCTGGACGAGGCCACCGCCGCGGCCGAGGCGATGACCCTGGCCCGCCGCGCGGGCCGCACCTCGTCGAAGGTGTTCGTGGTCGACGCCGACGCGCTGCCGCAGACCAAGGCGGTGTTGCGCACCCGTGCCGAGCCGCTCGGCATCGAGCTGGTCGAGAGCGACTTCACCGGAGGGCTCCCCGACTGCTTCGGCGTGCTCGTGCAGTACCCCGGCGCCAGCGGCAGGATTCGCGACTTCCGCGCCATCGCCGACGCCGCCCACGCGTGCGGTGCCCAGGTGGTCGCCGCCGCCGACCTGCTCGCCCTCACCCTCCTGGCCGCGCCGGGCGAGCTCGGCGCCGACATCGCGGTCGGCTCCTCGCAGCGCTTCGGCGTCCCCCTCGGCTTCGGCGGTCCGCACGCCGCCTACATGGCGGTCCGTGACGGCCTCCAGCGCCAGCTGCCCGGCCGCCTGGTCGGCGTCTCCCAGGATGTCGAGGGACGTCCCGCCTACCGGCTCGCGCTCCAGACCCGCGAGCAGCACATCCGCCGGGAGAAGGCCACCAGCAACATCTGCACCGCGCAGGTGCTGCTCGCCGTGATCGCCGGCATGTACGCCGTCTACCACGGCCCCGAGGGCCTGCGCAGGATCGGCCGCCGCATCCACCGGCACGCCGTCGTGCTCGCCGAGGGGCTGCGCCAGGGCGGCGTCGAGGTGGTCCACGACACCTTCTTCGACACCGTGCTCGCCCGCGTGCCCGGGCGTGCCGCCGGAGTCGTCGCCGCGGCCCGGGAGAACGGCGTCAACCTGCGCCTGGTCGACGCCGACCATGTGGGCGTCACCTGCGACGAGAGGACCGAGGTTCTCCATCTGGAGCAGGTCCTGGCCGCCTTCGAGGTCAGCGGCACCGTGCTGGCCGACCTGGACGCCGCCGCGCACGACGCGCTGCCCGGCGCGCTGGCGCGGGTCGGCGACTACCTCACCCACCCGGTCTTCCACAGCCACCGCTCCGAGACGGCCATGCTGCGCTACCTGCGCAGGCTCCAGGACAAGGACGTCGCGCTGGACCGGTCGATGATCCCGCTGGGCTCCTGCACCATGAAGCTCAACGCGACCACCGAGATGGAGCCGATCACCTGGCCGGAGTTCGCCGGGCTGCACCCGTACGCGCCGGAGGACCAGGCGGCGGGCTACGCCGAGCTGATCGGGGAGCTGGAGCGCTGGCTGGCCGAGGTCACCGGTTATGACGCCGTGTCGATCCAGCCGAACGCCGGCTCCCAGGGCGAGTTCGCCGGCCTCCTGGCGATCCGCGCCTACCACACGGCGCGTGGCGAGTCGGATCGTGACGTCTGCCTGATCCCCTCGTCCGCGCACGGTACCAACGCCGCCAGCGCCGTGATGGCCGGCATGCGCGTCGCCGTGGTCGCCTGCGACGACAACGGCAACGTGGACCTCGACGACCTCGTCGCGAAGATCGAAAAGCACCGCGACCGGCTTGCCGCGATCATGGTGACCTACCCGTCCACGCACGGCGTGTACGAGGAGACGATCGTCGATGTCTGCGAGCTGGTGCACGAGGCCGGCGGGCAGGTCTACGTCGACGGTGCCAACCTCAACGCGCTGGTCGGCCTGGCCAGGCCGGGCGAGTTCGGGGCGGACGTCTCCCACCTCAACCTGCACAAGACCTTCTGCATCCCGCACGGTGGCGGCGGCCCCGGTGTCGGCCCGGTCGCGGTCCGCGCCCACCTGGCCGACTACCTGCCCGGTCACCCGCTGCGCGGCGGCTCGGCGGTCGGCCCGGTCTCGGCCGCCCCGTACGGCTCCGCGGGCATCCTGCCCATCTCCTGGGCCTACATCCGGATGATGGGTGCCGACGGGCTGAAGGCGGCCACCGAGCAGGCCATCCTGTCGGCCAACTACCTGGCCCGCAGGCTCGATCCCCACTACCCGGTTCTCTACACCGGCCGCGGCGGCCTCGTCGCCCACGAGTGCATCATCGATCTGCGCCAGATCACCAAGGAGACCGGGGTGACGGTCGACGACGTGGCCAAGCGCCTCGTCGACTACGGTTTCCACGCGCCGACCATGTCCTTCCCGGTGGCCGGCACGCTGATGATCGAGCCGACCGAGAGCGAGGACCTGGCCGAGCTCGACCGGTTCTGCGAGGCCATGATCGCGATTCGCGGTGAGATCGAGAAGGTCGCCTCCGGCGCCTACGACAGGGTCGACAACCCGCTGCGCAACGCCCCGCACACGGCCGGCAGCCTCGTCGCCGACGAGTGGGAGCACCCTTACACCCGCACCGAGGCGGCCTACCCGCTGCCCTCGCTGCGCGAGGGCAAGTACTGGTCGCCGGTCCGCCGCATCGACCAGGCCTACGGAGACCGCAACCTGGTGTGCTCCTGCCCTCCCCTGGAGGCGTACGAAGACTGATCCTCACCGCGGCCCGCGTCTCGCGAGAACCACGTATCCGTAGGGAATGCGGGAGGACGGACGGCGCCCCGAGTCGTTAGGCTCGGGGCGTCTCCGTATCCGGGAAGGACCCTGCATGCCTGAGGTGGACACCCGTCCCTTGGACACCGCGCGAAGACTGGCCGAGTCCGGCGACCTCGACGGCGCCGCCGTGATCTTCGCGGAGCTGGCCGCCGACCCCGGCGAGCCCGATCGGGCACAGGCGGCGGTGGGCCTCGCCGTGGTGCTCCAGGAGCGCGGAGACGTGCCGGGCTCCCGCGCGGCCGCGCGCACCGCACTGGCGACGGGGCACCCGGAGTTCGCCGCCCAGGCCGCCTGCCTGCTCGCGGGGAGCTTCGAAAGGGAGGGGATGGCCGACCAGGCCCGCGCCGCCTGGCAGGCCGCGCTGGGCGTCGGCCACCCCGCCTACGTCCCGTCGGCGCACATGGCCCTCGCCAGGCTCGCCACGGACGCGGAGGAGGCCGAACGGTCGCTGCGTGACGCACTGGCCACCGGCGACCCGGAGGTCGCCCCTCGGGCCGCTCAGCGGCTGGCGGAGACGCTCATCGAGGAGGGGGAACCGGGGGAGGCCGCCCAGGTGCTGCTGGAGGCGCTCTCGGTGCCGGACGCGGCCGAGGTGCCGAGGCTGCGGGTGATGCTCGGCATCGCCCACCTGGAGCTGGCGTGCGCCGAGTTCTCCGGTGCGATCGAGGAGGGCGGCGACGTCGAGACCGGCGCGCTGGCCATCGAGCTCCTGGCCCGCACGCTCCCGCTCAGAGGACGCGGCGAGGACGCCGAGCGCGTTTGGCGCTACGGCCTCGACAGCGCCGACGCCGACCTCGCCGGTGAGGTCCGCCTCCGCCGGGGCCGCGACGTCTGAACCCCTGGGACGTCCATGCCAGGGCTTCGGGGGCGGTGTCCGGTGTGACCGGAGCGCACCCGGCGGGACGCCGGTCGCTCCGGGAACCCGCGCCGCTCCTTCCGGGGCCCGGAACGGTCAGTCGCGCTCCCGCCGGCGGCTCAGGGCGTGGGCGACGTTGATCGCGATGATGCCGCCCCAGGCCAGCAGCAACCCGGCGCTGCCCGCCTCGGACGCCGCGATGGCGGTCAGCGGGATGCCCATGCCCATCGAGCCGAGCGCGATCGGGATCGAGGAGTTCCCGGCCTTGCGCGGCGGTGTCCCGCCTACCCCGGCGGCGTGCATCTCGGCCCGCACCCGCTGGGTGATGGTCGCGTCCAGGCGCGACACGAACGACTCGATGAGGGCGGTCTCGTACTCCGGCCCGAGATCACGGCGGGCCTCGAGAGTGGCCCGCATGTCCTGGCGGATATCTTGGTAGTCCTGCACCCTTCGATTGTTCTCCTTCACCGGCCGTCAGGCATCAGTCGTTAGGACGAGATCCGTGTCCCCCTCCGAGCCCGTGTCCCTCCCGGAGACCGTGCCGTCACTGGAGATCGCGACCCCGCACGGCCCGGCGCTGGTGGAGATCGACGAGGTGGCCTCCCCGCGCTTCCTGCTGGTGCTCACCCACGGCTCGGCCGGGGGAGTGGACGCCCCCGACCTGCTGGCGGTGCGGGACGCCGTGACGGCGGCCGGCGGGACCGTCGCGCGGGTGCTCCAGCCGTTCCGGATGCGCGGTGCCCGCGCGCCGGGCTCGGCGGCCAGACAGGACGAGGCGTGGGAGACGCTGGTGGCCGTCCTGCGCGAGCGCTACCCGGGGCTGCCGCTCGCGCAGGGCGGGAGGAGCAACGGGGCCAGGGTCGCCTGCCGTACGGCCCGGCGGGTCGAGGCCCGCGCGGTCGTCGCACTGGCCTTCCCGCTGCACCCGTCGGGCAAGCCGGAGCGGTCACGCGCCGGGGAGCTGCGCGCGGCGGGTGTGGATGTGCTGGTGGTGAACGGAGACCGCGATCCGTTCGGCGTGCCCGAAGCGGCGGATGCCGCGCGCCTGGTCGTGCTGCCGGGACAGGGCCATGACCTCGGGAAGGACCCCGCCAGGGTGGGCGAGGTGGTCGCCGAATGGCTCGACGCGAGGATGCGGCCGGGCCCGTGTGAGCCCGTGTGAGTTCGGCGTGGGTGCCGTCAGACGACGCCGGCCAGTGGCCGGTGTGGCTCGATGACGGCGCCGTCGGGGAGGAGCTCGCCGGTGTCTTCGAACAGCACCACACCGTTGCAGAGCAGGCTCCAGCCCTGCTCGGGGTGGGCCGCCATGGTGCGGGCGGCTTCGCGGTCCAGCGCCTCAGCGGGCGGACAGGACGGCTCGTGCGGGCACATCGGCGTGCCTCCGGATCTCTCGTGTCGGCTCGCCCGGGTCACGCCGGGTACGGGATGGGCATCGGACATCCGGCGGGCACCGTCACCGATGGGTCTCCGTTCCCACGCATGACGGGGGACGAGCATCTGAATGTTGACATATGGCCATGCGAGCCCTGATAGAGCGAGGCTCGCACATCAAGCAGATCAAGTGTGCGATCGATCGCACCTCGGCGACATAGCCCGTTAGGACTGTTTACGAACTGATAGAGGGCCAGTCCGTCAGGGCTTTATCAGGGGATGTGACCTATAACACAGCATGCCTCATATAAGGATATTCGGCCAAGCGCGACACGCCGCGAGTCAGGTAAACGATCGGTTACAACTTCCTGACGTGCGTCGATGTGGGCCTCCGCGTCCTACCGGTTACCGCGCGCCCAGGCCGGCCAGGAGTGCGTCCAGCCCGTACTCGAAATCGGCGTCCGCCCCGGGGCTGCCGCCTCCCTGCGAAGGAGGGCGCCACGGCTCGTTCTCGTCGCCGGAGGGCTCGGCCCAGCCCGACTGCTGCACCTCCACCGCCACCGCGCCGAAGACGTAGGCCCTCAGCGCCCGCACCGCTCCGGCCGCGTCGGTCAGCCCCGCGTCGGCCAGCTGGTCGGTCTGCTCCCTGATCGCGATCGCGGCCCGGCCCCTCGGGGGCTTGGTCAGGGCCAGCGCCAGCACCCCCGGGTGCTCCCTGAGTGCGGCGCGGCTCGCCCGGCACCAGGCCCTCGCGCTCTCCTGCCAGCTCTCGCCGGGCTCGACGTGGACCGTGGTGACATGCTCGGCCAGCGCGTCCATGAGGGCGTCCTTGCCGCGGGGCAGGTGGTGGTAGATGGCCATCGCCTCCACCTGGAGCGCGTCGCCCAGCCGTCGCATGGTCAGGCGCCGGAGCCCCTGGCCGTCGGCGATGTGGAGGGCGGCGTCGATGATGCGCTCCCTGGAGAGCGGGACGGGTGGTCGCTTGGCAGGCATGGGGGCATCCTGTCACTGGTGACCTTACTGCGTAAAGGAGGGCGCGCCGGGCAGATCGATCCGCTCCGCTCACCACCGGTCCGCGCACGCCCGGTACCGCGAGCCGGCTCCCGGTACGGCTGATCCCGAGTACGTGAGGTGGGGATGAACGGCGTAGGCTACGACCGGTGACCTGCCGGAGGCGACCCGGCGACCGGTGAGAGAGGGCAGAAGATGGCGTTTTTCCGACCGAGCGTGAGCCGGGAGGCGGAGGTTCGCTACCACGCTGACCAGGAGGTCGGGAAGGGCTTCCCCGAGCTTCTGGAGAAGGCGCGCGCGGCCGAGGCCGACCTGCGCCGGGCGCAGGCCGACCTGGCTCCCGTGCAGGAACTGCGAGCCGCCGGGCTGGCCTTCGACAGGGCGCTGACCGAGGCTCTGCGCGCGGCCGAGGCCAACCAGCGCGCGACGTTCGGCATCAAGTCGTACGACGACCGGATCCGCCGCCGCAAGGGCAAGGCCACCCCTCGGGGTGCCGAGTGGACCGTCGAGGTGGACCGCCTGCGCACCCTGCGTGAGCAGAACCGGCTGACCGGCATCCCCCGGGTCCCGCGCCCGGTCGCCGCCGCCCGCTGAGCCGGGCGCACCGCCCGGCTCAGCGGGCGGCGTGCGCGGCGGAGGCGGTGAGCAGCCGCCGGACGCGAACGGCGGCCAGGACCGCCGCGCACCGCTCGGCCGCGTAGGTCTGGGCCATCCTGTGGTGTTCGGCGGAGAAGTCGGCCACCCCGTCGGCGACGAAGAACACCTCCACGTCCCCCATGAAGGCATCGCAGGCCGTCATCAGGCAGCCGATATGGGCGTAGATACCGGTGACGATGAGCTGGTCGCGGCCCTGCTCGGCGAGCAGATCACGGAGCGGGGTGCGGTGGAAGGCGCTGTAGCGCCACTTGGTGAGCCGGATGTCGGCCGGGCCTGGGGCGAGCGCGGTGACGATCTCCTGGGCGCCGGGGTCGGCACCCACTCCTGCTCCCCAGAAGTCCTCCAGCAGACCACGCTGTGCCGAGGTCTGTCCGCCCGGCTGGGCCGAGTAGACCACCGGGACACCGAGCTGCCAGGCCGTCTCGCGGAGACCGATGATCGCCGAGACCAGCTCCACGATCGGCGAGGTTCCCGGCGCGAACGCGTTGACGAAGTAGTTCTGCATGTCGTGGACGAGCAGCACCGCCCGGCGGGCGTCCGGTGTCCAGGAGACGCGGTTGACCGGCATCTCGTCCTCACGGGGCATCGGATAGGGGGTGATGGTTGGTATGGCCACGGCTGCCTCTCCTTCTTACCTTGTGCTCGGCGTCCCGGCGTGTACGGGGGGTCGCCGGGGGCGTGAGTACGTCCTGTGGGCCTTGGCGGTGGTGGTTCGGCTGGGTCTTCGCGAGCGGGAGCCGGTCGGGGATCTCACCTGCGGCCGGTCCCGCCTCGGAAGGAGGGGTTTCGGCGCGGCCGGATGACCGGCGCCGGGCGGCCCGGTCGCCCCCGTCACGTCTCCGGTCTCTCTCCGGGGCGGGGGTCGGCATCCAGGTCCAGGCCGAGGGCGTGCAGGAGGGTACGGAACTTGGCGGAGGTTTCGGCCAGTTCCTCTTCGGGGACCGAGCCCGCCACGATCCCGCCGCCGGCGAACAGCCGGATGCCCGCGCCGGTCACCTCGGCGCAGCGGATCGCCACCGCCCACTCGCCGTTGCCCGAGGTGTCGCACCAGCCGACCATGCCGCTGTAGAAGCCCCGGTCGAAGGGTTCGATACCGGTGATCGCGGCGCGCGCCGCGGCGGTGGGGGTGCCGCAGACCGCGGGGGTCGGGTGCAGGGCGACGGCCAGGTCGAGCGCGGTGGTCCGGGGGTCGGCGAGCCGGCCGGTGATCCTGCTGGACAGGTGCCACATGGTCGAGGTGCAGATCAGTGACGGCTCGGACGGGACGCTCAGTGCCCGGCAGTGTGGGGCGAGCGCGGCGGCCACGGCCTGGACCACGACCGCGTGCTCATGCTGGTCCTTGGCCGAGCAGAGGAGCGCCGCCGCACGGCGGCGGTCCTCCGCGGGGTCGGCGCTGCGCGCGGCCGAGCCGGCCAGCGGGTTGGCGACGACGGCGGGACCGTCCCTGGAGACCAGTAGTTCCGGGCTGGCGCCCACCAGGGTCCGTCCGCCCGGCAGGTCGATGGCGAAGACGTGGCCGTGCGGATCGCGCACCGCCAGGCGCCGGACCATCGAGGCGACGTCGGCGGGCTCGGGCCTCGTCAGCTCCAGGGACCTGGCCAGCACCACCTTCTCCACCGATCCGGTGCGGAGCAGTTCCAGTACCCGCCGGACGCCTTCCAGGTGGCCCGCGGGTGTGGGGACGGGGGTGATCCGCCATGGCCGGGTGCTCTCCCTGCGTGGCGGCTCGCCGGGCAGGAAGGGGTCGGCCCAGCGGGTGCGCAGGGGAGTGACCAGGTGCGCCGAGGCGGGGTCGTCGAACGGGACCGCACCGAGGATCAGGTCGCCGTGTCCGCGTACGCTCTGGGCCAGTTCCCGCAGGGTGCGCACGGGTGGCAGCACGGCGGCGACGCCTCCGGCGAGGAGGGTGTGCCGGGGGGAGGAGAAGATCGATGAGGAGCCTGGCCGGTACTCGTCGAGAAGCTCGGTGGCGCTGACCGCCTCGTATGCGATAGTCAAAGCTGACCTTTCGGGGGATCTCATGCCCGGAGCGTGGCGCCGCCGTCCACGTACAGGTCTTGCATGGTGATGTGCCGGGCACGGTCCGAGGCGAGGAACAGCACCGCCTCGGCGATGTCCGAGGGATCGGCCAGCCGGCCCAGCGGAATGCCCACGCGGTAGGAGGACGGATCTCCCTCAAGCACGCTGCGGGGGTCGAGCCCCGCCTGCATCGCGGTGTCCGTCGATCCGGGCGAGACCACGTTGCAGCGGATGCCGTGGCGGGCGAGTTCCAGTCCGGCGCATCGGGTGAACATGACCGCGGCGGCCTTGGAGGCCGCGTATGCCGCCATGCCGACGCGCGGCACGCCTGCGGCGTTGGAGGCCACGGTGACGACCGTCCCGCGACCGCGGGGGATCATGCGGCGGGTCACGGCGCGGACGGCGTGGAAGACCCCGCCGGCGTTCACCGCGAACACGTGCTCCCAGTCATCGGTGCTCAGATCGGTCACCGCGCCGGTACGCAGCACGCCCGCGACGTTGACCAGGAGGCCGATCGGTCCCAGTTCGTTCTCGACCCTGCTGACGACGGCGTCAACCTGGCCGGGGTCCCTGACGTCGGCCAGGTGGCGGGCGATCGGCTCTGGCCGGCTCTCCCAGGGCTCGTCGCGCACATCGACTCCGGCCACGATCATCCCGGCACGGGCGAGAGCCGTCGCGACGGCGGCTCCGATGCCTCCCGCGGCGCCCGTGACAAGGGCCACCGCCCCGGGGAGGCCGGGATGGTCTTGCCTGTTGGTCACATACACCTCACTAAAATGTTTAGGTTAGCCTTACCTTACTTGCATCGTGTGTCAGGAGTAGGTCAGGTGGGCATGGAAGGTGATCTGGTCATGATGATATGCCTCTTGACGTCGGCGTCAATAAGGGGAATCTTAGGTGAGCCTTGCCTAATTAAAACCTGTCTCAGGGGTCTCTCCGGTCACTCGTTCGGCGCCGTGGCCAGGTCTTCCTCCGAGAGTGCCGAGTGATCCTTCATCCGCGCCCCCGGATGCCTGGATCCGGGAGGGGAGCGACGGTCGTCACGTGTCCATCCGGCAGGTGACCTCCGTGCGCGTCGCTCGCCTCCCCTCCCTGAGAGGGGCACACGATTCCGATCCCCGGGCCGGCTGCCCGGGATGTTCCCGCTGGAGGTATTCGATGACCAATCCGTTCGACGACGAGAGCGCGCCGTTCCTGGTGCTGGTGAACGCGGAGGGACAGCACTCGCTGTGGCCCGCGTTCGCCGACGTCCCCGGGGGCTGGGAGGTCGCCCACGGTGAGGACTCTCGCGCCGGGTGCCTGGCCTACGTCGAAGGCTCCTGGACCGACATGCGCCCCAGGAGCCTTGTCAGCGCGATGGGCGGCTGAGCTCCGGCCCCTTCGCGGCCCCGTGCGATCCTCGGGGTCGCGAGGGCCCTCGCGGCGGTCCAGGAGACGGCGAAGGGCGCCCTCACGGACCGGGAGGTCTCGCGGGGCGCCCTTCGAGGCGGGTCAGCTGGCCCAGTCGAGCAGCGGGCGTGTGTTGCTGGGGTGGCGGAGCTTGGAGAGCGACTCCTTCTCCAGCTGGCGGATGCGCTCGCGGGTCAGGCCGAGGTGCTTGCCGATCTCGTCGAGAGTGTGGGGCTTACCGTCGATGAGACCGAAGCGCAAGGCCATGATCTTGGCTTCCCGTGGGGAGAGGTTGCCGAGCACACCGCGCAACTGCTCGCCCAGCAGCTGGCGGTCGACGACCTCCGAGGCCTCTGGCGAGTCGATGTCCTCGATGAGGTCACCGATGGTGGTCTCGCCGTCCTCGCCGATGGTGGCGTTGAGGCTGATCGGCTGGCGGCTGGTGCGCAGCAGCTCCTCGATCTGGTCGGGAGTCTTGTCCAGCTCCACGGCAAGCTCGTCCGGCGTGGGCTCGCGGCCCAGGCGCTGGTGCATGTCGCGCTCGATGCGCGACAGCTTGGAGAGCATCTCCAGCACGTGCACCGGCAGCCTGATGGTGCGGGCCGAGTCGGCGAAGCCGCGCTGGATGGCCTGGCGGATCCACCACATGGCGTAGGTGGAGAACTTGTAGCCCTTGGTGTAGTCGAACTTCTCCACCGCGCGGATCAGGCCGAGGTTGCCCTCCTGGACCACGTCGAGCAGGGCCATGCCCCGGTCCGTGTACTTCTTCGCCACGGAGACGACCAGGCGGAGGTTGGCCTCCAGCATGTGGTCCTTGGCCCGGCGGCCGTCCTCGGCGATCCACTCCAGGTCGTCGCGCATGACCGCGGACAGGCCCGGCTCGGCCTCCAGCTTGGACTCGGCGTACAGGCCGGCCTCGATGCGCTTGGCCAGCTCGACCTCCTGGGCGGCGGTGAGCAGGGTGCGACGGCCGATCGACTTCAGATAGGTGTGCACGGAGTCGCCCATCACGGAGGAGTGGTCGTCCAGGTCAAGGGTCGACTCGGCCTCCGTCTCGGCCTCCGGCTCCTCCGGGGGGTTCCACTCGTCGTCCGCCTCCGCCGCGGCGTCCTTGCCCTTGGCCCTGTCCTTGGCCTCGGCCTCGGTCTTGGCCGACGCCTTCTTCGCGGGTGCGGGCTTCGCCTTGCGGGCGGTGCTCTTGCGGGTGGTCTTCGCCGCCTTGGCGGTGGCAGTGGGGGACACGGGCTCGTTCTCGGCGGCCAGGCTGACGCCGGCCTCGGTGAGCTCTCGCAGGATCGCCCTGCCCTCGGTGGGGCTGATGCCCGCCTCGGCGAAGGCGTGACGCAGCTCCGCGAGTGAAAGGTGGCCCTGAACTCGCCCTCGGTCAATGAGCTGTTCGAGGGTCGTCGGGGCTTCAGATGAGGCCGCCACGGCGGTCGGGGGCATGAGGACACCTCCTCCATCACGGAGTCGTCTGATTACGGTTTTCAGTCGTCGGGTGGGGCGGTCTGGGGCCGCTCGGCGCACCAGTACCAATAACCACAGCCAAGAACTTTCTGTTCCCGACTTGACTCGGAAAATATGATGGGTGGACCGTCCTCTCGGCGATCCACCCACGTATGAGTGCCTGGTACGGCCCTATTCGGGCACGTCCGAGGAATCCTCGATCACGTCCAGAGGGCCCTCGACCATGGGCATCGGGAAGGGTTCGGCCTCCTCCATGCGGTGCTCCGTCCAGTAGCCGATGACCTTCTCCGGATCCGGGTTGACCTTCTCGGAGATCACATAGCCCTCCGAGGACGGGGGCGGTGCCGTCGGCGACGGCACCTGCGAGGGCGGGCCGCTCCAGGGCGAGGACGGGGCGGGGTCGTGCGGAGCGACCGGCACCGGCTCGCCTGATGTTCTCCCGGTCTTCCCGATGCCTCCCGCCGCGGCGGCCGCCGTGACGGAGATGCCACCGGCCAGGACCAGGCTCACGATTCCAGCCGAGACCCATGTCTTCCGGGTGACGTTCATCGAGATTGTCCTCCTGCTTCGGCTATCCCTTGGACGTGTGACAGCGTCTTCACGGTTCCCGGTCACGACCATAACGGAGAGTTTCCAGGTCCGGCTTGCCGTTGGCCAAAAGCGGTATTTCGGTCATTACGATCAGCTCGGCGGGGGCCGCGTAGGCGGGTAGCCGCTCCTTGGTGAAGGCGCGCAACTCGGCCAGGGACGGCGGGGCCTGCGAAACGACGAAGGCCACCACCCGCTCGCCCCACTCGGGATCGGGGCGGCCGACCACGGCGACGTCGGTGATCGCGGGATGCTCGGCCACCGCGGCGGCCACCGCCGCGGCGACGACCTTCTCGCCCCCGGTGTTGATGACGTCGTCGGCCCGCCCCAGCACGCGCAGCCGCCCGTCGTCCAGGGTGCCCAGATCCGAGGTGAGGAACCAGTCGCCGTCGCGCACGGCCTCGGTGAGGCCGCGTTGGAGCCGGTAGCCGGAGAACAGCACCGGCCCGCTCAGGCGGATCCGGCCGTCGCCGCCGATGCCGATGCCCACCCCGTCGAGAGGCTCGCCGTCGTAGACGCACCCGCCGCAGGTCTCGCTCATGCCGTACGTGGTGACCACCCGTGCGCCGGCCGCGCGGGCCGCGTCGAGCAGGTCGGGGGGAGCGGCGGCACCGCCGAGCAGGATCGTTTTGAACACCGACAGATCCGCGTGGAGCAGGCGGCGCAGCTGGGTGGGCACCAGCGAGACATGGTCCGCACCGCTGGCGAGCACCGCCTCGGGGGAGAACCCCTCGTGCGTGATCGGCTCGGTCCCGCCCAGCAGCGACCTGACCAGAACCTGCAGGCCGGACACGTGGGAGGGGGGCAGGCAGCAGAGCCAGCGCTCGCCCGCCTCGGCGTCCAGGCGCCGCAGCGAGGCCGACGCCGAAGCCCTCAGCGCCTCGGCCGACAGTTGCACGCCCTTCGGAGTGCCGGTCGAACCGCTGGTGGCGATGACCACCGCCACCTCGGCGGGCACGCCGACGCCGTCCTCGCGGCGGACCCCGTCGACGTGGGTCGGGCGCAGCGCCTCCAGCGTCGCCCGCAGTGCGGGGGCGGGCAGGGAGGGGGAGAGAGGCAGGATGGCCGGGCCCTGGCCGTCCAGTGCCGAGCCGACGGCCCGGAACAGTTCCGGACCCGCCGCGGACACCACGGCGTGCAGTTCTCGTTGCACGGAAAGCCACTCCTCGTGCACAGGAATGGTCATCACAGTCGTAAGGTTAGTGCCGAAAGCCGGACAACGGCCGGGGACGGCCCCGGCGCAGCGGAGGGGGCGAAGTAATCGTGGGCACGGAGAGAGTCGAGCCGGGCGCGAACGAGCAGGTGGCGGCGGAGACGACTCCCGAGCGGGATGGTGCGGTCGACTGGAAGAGGTCCGGTCAGTACGAGGACATCGTCTACGAGACCGGCGAGGGCATCGCCAAGATCACGATCAACCGTCCGGAGCGGCACAACGCGTTCCGTCCGACCACGCTCTTCGAGCTCAAGGAGGCCTTCAACGCCGCTCAGGAGGACTCCGAGGTCGGTGTGATCATCTTCACCGGTGCGGGCGACAAGGCCTTCTGCTCCGGCGGCGACCAGAAGATCCGCGGTGACGACGGCTACGTCGACAAGTCCACTCCGCACGTGGGCAGGCTCAACGTTCTGGACCTGCAGGTCCAGATCCGCCGCTGCCCCAAGCCGGTCATCGCGATGATCGCCGGTTACGCCATCGGCGGCGGCCACGTGCTGCACGTGTGCTGCGACCTGTCCATCGCCGCCGACAACGCGGTCTTCGGCCAGACCGGTCCCAAGGTCGGTTCCTTCGACGGCGGCTACGGCTCCTGGCTGCTGGCCGAGACCGTGGGCCTGAAGCGGGCTCGCGAGATCTGGTATCTCTGCCGCCAGTACGACGCGCAGACCGCCCTGAACTGGGGCCTGGTCAACGCGGTCGTTCCGCTCGCCGAGCTTGAGGCCGAGACGGTCAGATGGGCCAGGGAGATGCTGGAGAAGTCGCCGCTGGCACTGCGCATGCTCAAGGGCGCGCTGAACGCGGTGACCGACGGTGCCGCCGGGATGCAGCAGTTCGCCGGCGACGCCACCCTGCTCTACTACATGAGCGAGGAGGCGCAGGAGGGCCGCGACGCGTTCAAGGAGAAGCGCGCCCCCGACTTCGGCAGGTTCCCGCGCCGCCCCTAGGGGCAGCGAAGATCTGAACGGGTTCGGTCCCGAGGCGCACCGTCCCGCGTAGGCGAGGCCGGTTTCGCGCGCCTCGGGATGGACCTACCCCCAGGGTGCGGAGTTAAGGAGGCGATGCGGTGAATCCCGCGACCGCGCTCGCGACCGTGCTGGTCGACGAGCTCGCCCGCTGCGGTGTCACGGACGTGGTGCTCGCGCCGGGGTCGCGCTCGGCGCCGCTCGCCCTGGCCGTGCACGCCGACAGCCGCATCCGGCTGCACGTGCGGGTGGACGAGCGCTCGGCCTCCTTCCTCGCGGTGGGGCTGGCCCGCCGCAGCGAGCGGCCGGTCGTCCTGATCTGCACCTCCGGCACCGCGGCGGCCAACTTCCATCCGGCCGTCATCGAGGCGCACGAATCGGGGGTGCCGCTGCTGGTGCTCACCGCCGACCGCCCGCCCGAGCTGCGCGACACCGGCGCGAGCCAGACCGTCGACCAGATCAAGCTGTACGGCACGGCCGTCCGCTGGTTCAGCGAGGTCGGCGTGCCCGAGGAACGGCCGGGGCAGGTCGCCTACTGGCGGTCGCTGGCCTGTCGCGCCTACCAGCGCGCGCTGGGCCCGTACGACCCGGGCCCGGTCCACCTCAACGTGGCCTTCCGGGAACCACTGATCCCTGACGGCGACCTCTCCTGGTGCGAGTCCCTGGAGAGCGACGCGCCAGGGCCGTGGATCCGCGCCAGGATGGGCTCCCCGTCGGTGGCGCTGCACCTGCCGCCGACCCGGCGGGGCGTGCTCGTCGTCGGCGACGGCGCGACCAACGTGCGCCGATACGTGGCGGCGGCGGGCATGGCCGGGTGGCCCGTCCTGTCGGAGCCCAACGGCGGCGCCCGCTACGGCGACCACGCGATGTCCACCTACCACTTCCTCCTGGGCACCCCGGAGTTCGCCGACCGGCACCGGCCGGACGTGGTGGTCACCCTGGGTCGTCCCGGGCTGTCACGGCCGCTGCTCAACTGGCTGAGGCACGCGGACGAGCACATCGTGGTCGCCGCCGACATGACCCGCTGGCCCGACCCGACCCGCTCGGCCACCCAGGCCGCCCAGGTGGTGGAGATCCCGATCCCGGCGGGCGACGACACGTGGCTGCACTCCTGGCGCCGCGCCGAGACGGCGGCCAGGACCGCGATCGACGACGTGCTGGACGGGACCGGGCTCAGCGAGCCACGCCTGGCCCGCGACCTGGTGGACGCGCTGCCCAACGGGTCCCTGCTGTTCTCCGGCTCCTCCATGCCGATCCGCGACCTCGACCAGGCGATGCGCTCCCGGCGGGGACTGCGGATCCTGGCCAACCGGGGAGCGGCGGGAATCGACGGCGTGGTGTCGGCCGCGATGGGCGCGGCCCTCGCCCACAACGGTCCCTCCTACGCCCTGATGGGCGATCTGACCTTCCTGCACGACCAGAACGGGCTGGTCCTCAGCCCTCGCGAGCCCCGTCCCGACCTCTGTCTGGTCGTGGTGAACAACGACGGCGGCGGGATCTTCTCGCTGCTTCCCCAGGCCACGCTCCGCGACCCCTTCGAGCGGATCTTCGGCACCGCGCACGGGGTGGACCTGGGCTACGTGGCAGCCGCCACCGGCACGCCGTACACCTTCGTGAACGAGCCGGGCCAGCTGGTGAAGGCGCTGCGCGGTGAGGGGCTGCGCATCGTCGAGGTGCGGACGGAGCGGGAGTCCAACGCGACGCTGCACGGCATGATGCGTGACGCGGCCCACGCCGCCGTCCGCGATGTCATGTCTTGACGCCCGCCCCCGTGCCGGTGCCGGTGCCGGTGTGCGGCGAGGTCAGGTGATGTCGCGGCGGAGCGTCAGCGCGCGGGCGGCGAGCACGATCACCACGACATAGCCGGCGAACAGCAGCCCGCCCCCCCAGGCGGGCAGCAGCTCACCGCCCTGCATGTGCATGCCGCCCAGGGCGCGGGCCGCCCCGGTCGGCAGCCACCGGCCCAGGCCGGGCAGGAGCATGGTGAGCAGGTAGTCGGCGTACATGAACCAGACCAGCGCCACCGCCACCGCCGCGACCTGGTTGCGGACCAGAGCTCCGAGGCCCACTCCGAGCAGGCCGTACAGGACGACGCTGAGCACCGAGCCGAGCAGTACCACCGGCACCCGGGGGGTCCACACGGGATGACCGGCCAGGCCGAGCATGACCAGGCCCGCCGCCAGCGTGACCAGCGCCGACACGGCGCCGACGAGCAGCCCGACGATCCCGTACGCGGCCAGCTTCGCCCCCACCACCCGCTCCCGCCGAGGGGTGACCAGGAACTGCCAGGTGATCGTCTGGTGGCGGTTCTCCCCGGCCATGCCCAGGACACCGAGGATCAGGGCGAAGACATAGGACTGCTGGGCCATGTTGTAGACGTTCTCGATCTGCGGCGCCGTCGCGCCGCCCGATCCCGCCAGCGCGACCATCAGCCCCGCCCAGAGCACGCACAGCGGGGGCGCCAGGGCGACGAGGATCCAGGTGACGCGGCTCGCACGGGCCTTGAACAGCTCGGCGCGGATCAGGCGGCTCATTCGGTCACCTTCACGTACAGCTCCTCCAGGTCGGTCTGCGGGGTCAGCGGGCCCTGCCAGGCGAGGCGGCCCGCGGTAAGGATGATCACGTGGTCGGCGATCTGCCGGATCTCGGCGAGCACGTGTGTGGAGACCAGGACCGTGCGGCCCTGATGGGTGTAGGCCCGCAGGAAGCCCCGCAGCCAGCGCATGCCCGCCGGGTCCAGGCCATTGGCGGGCTCGTCGAGGATGAGGATCTCCGGGTCTCCCAGCAGGGCGGAGGCCAGGGCGAGCCGCTGGCGCATGCCCAGGGAGAAACCCCGTACCCTGCGGTCGGCCGCGGCGGTGAGGTCGACCTGCTCCAGCGCGTGCGCCACGCACGCGGGATCCAGTCCCGCGGCGAGGCGGAGCGCCTCCAGGTGCGCGCGGGCGCTCAGCCCGGGGTGGAAGGCCGTCGACTCCAGTACCGCGCCGACCGTGGCGACGGGCCGGTCCAGGTCACGGTAGGCCGTGCCGCCGATCGTGGCGGTGCCGCCGGTGGGCGCGACCAGGCCGAGGATCATGCGCAGGGTGGTGGTCTTGCCCGCCCCGTTGGGGCCGAGAAAGGCCGTGAGCGTTCCTCGCTCCACGGTGAAGGACAGATCGTCCACGGCGCGCACCTCACCGAACGACTTCCCGAGATGAGTGACGCTGATTGCTGACATGGCCTCGACGATGACCCGTCGGCAGGTGCTGGCGCATGGTTCCGGAGGTGGAGCCGGCAACCTCCACCCGGGAGGGGAGCGTCGTGCGGTCGGGTGGAGGCATCTCCACCCTGGGGTCCATGGTCCCTTCCGGCGGGCACCGGTAGCTTGTCGTCGTGGCCATCCTCCGCAGCCCGCCCGTGCGCAGGCTTCTCGCCGTCCTGCTGGTGGGATACCTGCTCTTCGGCCCGGTGGCCGCCGCCGTCGAGGTGGGACCGCCCGGGCTGTTCGCGGTGATCCCGATCGGCGCTCTCACCGTGGGCTGTTGCCTGTGGGCGCTGTGCGGTGAAGACCTCCGGCGCAACGTCCCGCTGCTCGCCCTCACCCTGGCCGGGGGGCTTGCCCTGCACGCGATCAGCCTCTACAGCGGGATGGGATTCCTGTACGTCGTCGTCTTCGTCGCACCGTTCAAGACTCGTTTCTGGCCGGGGGCGACGCTGGTCACGGCCGACCTCGTCGGCGTGACGGCGCTCTCCTTCGCCCTGGGCATCCCTTCCGGGGAAGTCTGGGGCAACACCGCCGGGCTCGCCTACTCCGCGGTCTTCGTCTTCCTGCTACGGCATGTGAAGACGACCAGGGAGCACGGAGCGGCACTCGCCGAGGCGCGGGCGGGCGAGGCAGTGCTCGCTGAGCGGGCGCGGCTGGCCAGGGAGGTCCACGACATCCTGGCTCACTCGCAGTCGGCGCAGATCGTCCATCTGGAGGGGGCGCGGCTGCTGCTGGAGCGGGGCGACGATCCGGCGGCGGCGCTCGACCGGGTCGAGCGGGCGGTGCGGCTGGCGCGGACCGGGCTGGAGGAGACCCGCCGGGCGCTCGACGCGCTGCGCGGCGAGGAGCTGCCGCTGGCCGAGCGGCTGGAGCGGCTGGCTGTGGAGTTCCGGTCGGTGACCGGGGTGTCCTGCACGGTCTCGGTCACCGGGAACCTCGACTCGCTGGAGGCCGGAGCCCGGCTGGCGGTGGCCAGGACCGCTCAGGAGGCGTTGACGAACGTGCGCAAGCACGCGCCGGGCGCCGCGGTCTCGGTGGCGCTGCGCCGCGTCGAGGGCTGGTGTGAGCTGGAGGTGTGCGACACCGGTGGCCGGCCGGGCCGGCTGGCGTCGTCGGGAGGAGGATACGGGCTGGTGGGGATGCGCGAGCGGGCCGAGCTGATCGGCGGGTCGCTGGCCGCGAGGCCGGGTACGGAGGGCTTCAGGGTCCTCCTGCGGGTCCCGGCGTGAGTCGCCCACGGCG
>NZ_JBEOZN010000070.1:0-50149 GCF_040298085.1 Streptosporangium sp. NPDC001681
GATCTGCGTCTCTTTCTGGCGGCGCCGGTGCCGTTCGTACTCCTCCGGCCCGCGCTGGTAGGACGCGCGCGCCTACAACACGCCGGGTACCGTCGCCTGCCCGCGGGGGGTGCGCCCGGCGCCGGGCGCGGTCCGCTCCCTGACCAGGAAGCGCAGTTCCTCGGGCATCTCCTCGTCCTCGCCGGGGAAGGTGTCGCGCAGCGCCTCGTCCAGGCGGCGTTCGGCGGCCCGCCACCACTCCTCGGCCGTCAGCGGGCGCTCCTGCTCGTCCAGGGCCCCCAGCCACTCGCGGGCACCGTCGACGGTGCCGCCCCAGTCGCCGGCCAGCGCGTCAAGCCTGAGCGCCTCGCGGTCGGCGGTGATTCTCGCCGCCTGCCCGGCGGCCTGGTCGCGGTCGGACTCGTGCCCGGCCCTGCGGCTCTCCAGACGCTCGACCTCCATGCTCCTGGTACGGGCGCGGAAGTCCAGCGTGCTCGCCCGGCGCTCGGCCTCGCCCACCTTCGGCGCGACCTCGGCCAGTGCCTCGGTCAGCTCACCGAGCGTGTTCCGCCGCTCGGCCAGCCGCCGCTCGATGTCGGCCAGTTGCACCGACGCCTTGGCCCCCTCCAGCCGCCTGCCCGCCTCGGCCACGGCGTCCTCGGCGGCCCGTACGGCCGCCGCGGCGCTCTCCTGCGTGTCACGCGCCCGGTGCAGCCGCTGCTCGGCGGCCTTGATCCGGGCCTCCCTGCCGGTGACGGCCACCTCGAACGACCCCACGACGGTGACTCCCGCCGCGCTGACCAGCACCGAGCCGGGCAGCGCGTTCAGCGCCCGCGACGCGGCCTCCAGATCGGCCGCGTCGACGATCACCGCGTGCTCGTGCGGCCACCCGCGAGATCCCAGCGCGGCTGCTTTCCGCCCGGCCTCGTCCTCGCGGGCCTGCTCGGCGACGTCGATCGCGTCGAGCAGGCCGGTCGCGCCGACGCCCGCCTCGGCGAGCGCGTTGAGCTGGGCCGCGGCCGGTCCGCCCTCGGCATCGTCCAGCGCCGCCCTCGCCCCCTCGACCTCGCGGTCGGCCACGCCCAGCGCTTTCAGCGCCTCGTTCAATCGCGTCCTGGCCTCGGCCAGCTCCGCGCCCGCCGCCGTCACGTCGCGCCCGTCGGCCAGCCGGCGCTGCTCCTCAAGCCCGGGAATCCAGCCGCGCAGCTCGTCCACCGAGTTCTCCGCCACCGCCCGGTCGGCGTCCAGCTTCGCGGCACGTGCCTGCAGGGTGGCCAGCTCCCTGCGAGCCTCGGCCAGACCGCGCTCCAGCGTGTCGTCCTTGAGCGTGGCGATCTCCGCCCTGATCTCGCCGATCGCCTCCGTGGCGCGCTCGGCCGCCGCGCCGGCCCGCTCCAGCTCCACCGCCAGTGCCTCGTCCCGCTGCCCCGCGTCGGCGAGCCTGCGCGCCAGCCGTCCCCGCCAGCGGCGCATCGCCTCGGCCAGCCGGACGCGGGCACGGTCGCGCCGGTCGAAGGTCTCCAGGAGCGTACGGGACTCGTCCTCGAACTCCCGCAGCAGCTCCATGGCCCGCGTCGCGCGCACCCGCCTGGCGTGCTCGTCGCGTCGGGCCTCCCGCTCCTGGTCGAGCTCGGCGTCCAGGCCGGTCAGCGCGGCGATCGCCTCGAAGACCCGCTCCGGGGAGATCTCGTTGAGCGGCTGGGAGAGCAGGTTGGTGGCGACCTTGCTCCGTACCGAGGTGGACAGGAACGACACGCACCTGACCCGGTCGCCGTACAGGAACCTGGTCAGGTCGCGCGCCACCACGTCACGTCGTCCCGCCGAGCGGGGCAGCGCCGCCCACAGCGCGTCGGCTCGCGTCACCCGCTCCGCCTCCGAGGCCGCCGACGCCAGGTGCACTCCCGGGGCCCACCTGATCTCCAGGTGCGGGGCCTCCTGGTTGACCCGCAGCCACACGGTCACCGCGTCGCCCAGGGAACCGGTGCGCGCCGGGTCGGCGTCCTGAGAGTCACCATCCAGAGAGCCACCGTCCGAGGGGGCGGCGTCTGGAAGGCCGGGGTCCATGGAGCCCGTGTGCACGGAGCCGGCCGGTGCGAAGACACCGACGATGTAGCCGTGGTCGGCGCTGGCCCAGGTCCGGCCGCCGCCGCCCGCGGCGAGTTCGGCGTTGAACAGCAGCTCCGACACCGACTTGGCGCCCGAGGCGAAACGCCACTGCTCGTCTCCGAGCAGCGCTGTGATCATCGCGATGAACGACGACTTGCCCGCGCCGTTGGAGTCCTTCGGACCGGCGCCCGCGACCACGATCAGCGTGCCCGGTACGGTCGGCACCGGGTGGGTCGAGAGCCGGGAGATGTTGACCGGTTGCACGGCGACCAGCACCCGGTCACCCACCACGTTCTCGGTCGGAGCGGTGGCACGGATCTCCACGGGGACCAGACTCGCCTGCGTCCCGGCAGAGGCCTCGGCTCCCGCGGCCCGACTCCCTCCGGCCGGCACGTCCCCGGCCGGAGCGGTCGCGGCCCGGCCGCCCTTGGCCGGCACGTCCCCGGTCCGGGGGTTCGCACCCCGGCCGCCCCTGGCCGAGGTGTTCCCGGCTCCGGCCTGGACGGCTTCGCCCGTGCCCGTTCCGGTGTCGGCGGCCTTCGCGCGGCTCCCCCGTGAACTCTTCGCGGCCTGGTTCCGCTGGTCGGTCAACCCCGTCGTTCCTTTCTTCCGTCCCGTTCCCGATACCGGGAGCGCCGGGTCCTCGGTACTCCCCACCGGGGTCGACTCATCGCGTGCTGTGGTCGCTCCACTCCCGATCACCGCCGGTTGGCCCGTACGGCCGCGGCCAGCGGGGTGTGCGGCCCCGCCGCGAGGATCAGTTCCTCCTGCAGGCGCCGCCTGGCCTGCGGGGTCAGCCGGTGGAACTGCGGTCCCGGCACGTACCCCCCGGCCTCCTCGCCCGCCTTCACCTGGGTCACCAGACCCGCGTGACGCAGGGTGCGCAGTGCGGCCTCCAACTCGCCGATCGGCAGCTTGGTATGCCGCCGCAACTCGTCGATCTGGGCCGGGAACGGCGAGAGCCAGCTGTCGGTGGGCAGCAGGCCGTCAGCCCTGGGGATCGCCACCGAGTGGATCAGCACCAGCACCAGCACCGCCCGCTCGGCCTCGTCCAACGTCGAGCCCGCCTGCGACACCGTGCCCGTTCCCGAAGCCGTGCCCGCTCCTGAGGCCGTGCCCGCGCCGAGTGTCCCGGCCGCGTAGCCGGAGATCCACGACTCACGGTCGTGGATCAGGACCCGGCCGCGGCGCTCCAGCATCTCGGTGAGCGTGCGGCGCAGCACCGGGTCGCGCAGCGCGGAGAAGCGGGCCTCGTGCACCGGCTCGGCCGCGTGCTCCACCGCCATGAACGCCGCCACGATCTCGGCCCTGCGACGCTCGTCGAACGGGCTGAGCAGATCGGTGTCCACCTCGTCGGGAATCGTGACGCTCGCCCCCGCCTCAGCGTCCTCAGCGGCGCTGTCAGGGCCGTCATCGATGACCGGGAGCACCTCCGTGCCGCCCGGGGTCTCCTCCGCGGTGGGCAGGCGGCGCATCAGCTCCCGCAGCTGGGCGTGGGACGCGGGGGGCCAGGACGCGCACCGGGGGCCGAGCCGGACGAACCCGTCTGCGACCTCCAGCCAGGCCGAGTCGTGCAGGCGGCGCAGCGCGCCGATCGCCCAGTTGCGCATCAGGTCGTCGCCGCGCCCGATCAGGGCACGATATGTCGACAGCACGTCGTCCACCGGGGCGGGGGTGCCGGGCCACGGGTCGGCGGTCAGGTCGCTCCAGCAGCAGCGCAGCGCCGCGGCCAGCACCCGCCGGGTCTCGCCGGATCGTTCCACCGGGACCGGCGCGACCTGGTACTCCTCCAGGAGCGAAGGGGTCGCCCCGTCGGGCCAGACCGGCAGCGCCATGCCCGTCCCGTCACCGCGACCCAGCCGTGCCATCCCCGCCGGAGCCGCCTGCCCGGCATGGAGCGCGAGAGGTCCGCTCGACCTGGCCCGGACATGTGCCGTCGCGGACGGCTCGGCCTCCGAGGTCCGCGCGTACGCCTCGGTGCTACGGACATGTGCCGTCGCGGACGGTTCAAGCCCGGTTTCCGGGGGCCGCGGGTACGTCTCGGCGCCGGCTTCCCCGGTCGTCAGCGGGTGCTCGGGTGTCTCGGGGCCGCTGCTCGCCGGCTCGGTCGCCGGGGCCGGTACGTGCCGAGGATCAGCCGACACCGCCGGTCCTTTCCAGGCGGCCGTGAGAGAGCCAGGCGGGTTCGGCGCCAGGGGTGGCGGTGAGGCCGTCGGACCAGCGCAGGCGATAGGGGGAGTCGGGGCGCAGGTCGGCCGAGACGAGGTCGGCCAGCAGACGGCGGGCGGAGACCCACTCGCCGTCGGCGGTGAGCAACTCCTCCAGCCGGGCGGTGGAGCGCCCGGCGAGGGCGGCCTCGGCCACGGTGGTCAGGTGGTCGAGGCCGTCGGTGGCGGGGTCGCGGGTGTCGGCGGGGCCGGTGTCGGGCAGGGCCGAGCGCGGGGGAGTGGGCTGGGCGGGTGCCGGGCGAGGGCTCTCGTCCACGGCCCTGACGATCGCCGCCGGGTCGTGCCAGGGGGCGGGGGCGTCGAAGACGAAGCCGTCGAGCACCGAGGCCAGCCGCTCCTTGCTCGCGGTCTGCGCGAAGGTGCGCCAGAGCTCCGCGGGGAGCAGCGTCAGGTTCCTCGTCGTGCCCGCGGAGTCGGCCAGACGCCCGGCGGCACGACGTGAGGCGTCGCTGTAGGAGTAGATCGCGGCGCGCAGCTCGGTACAGGTGCGGTCGAGGTCGGGCCAGCGGGTGAGGATGGTGCCGTGCAGGTTCTGCGCCCGCCGGGCGATCTCCTCGGTGCCCCACAGCTTGGGGGCCTGCTCGCGCAACTCCTCGATGGTGCCGCCGGTCAGCGTGATCAGCTCCAGGGCCCAGAGCCGGAAGGCGCGCGAGAGGTTCTGCGCGCTGGCGCGGGCCTCCTCCATCGTCGTGCGGGGGTCGGCCACGTTGAGGTCTTCGAGCGCGAGCAGCCGGTGCATCTCCGACTGGCCGCCGTCGTCCATCATCCGGCGGATGAACATCAGCCCCACCACGCTGGTGAACGACGCGCGGTAGCGGAGCTGGTTGGGCTTGGGAAACACCTCGCGGATCGCGCCGAGGCCCCGCAGGACCCGGAGCCGGTTCTCGAACCGGTCGAGCGGATAGGCCCGGCAGACGTTGCGCATCTGCTCGTGGGTCAGCCACTCCTCGCCGGCCTCGGCGAACGCCGCGAACAGGGTCTCGGCGATGTCGACCAGCGCGGGGTCGTCCACCACCGCGCCGCTGTCGCGGGCGAGCGCCGCGAACATGCGGCGGTAGGTCGAGAGCACGGCCTCCTCGGTGAGGGCCGAGTCGAGCGTGAGCTCATGGTTCGTCTCTGGCACGCGCCCTACCGTAAGGCTTGCGCCCGACATCCCCGACCCGCATCAGCGGAAAGCGCAGGTGGGAAGGCCAATCGTAGATCTCTCACCGACCTCGCGCGGCCTGTCGCAGGCTTTCCGGATAACGGAGCGGGAGCGCGCCCATCAGCATTACGCAACTATTCGCAACTTTCAGGACAGATCGCAACACCCGACGTACGGTCGGAGGATCAACCCCCCGCGGTGACGAGGTGACGGAGATGGCGACCTCCACAGCACGCATCGACGAGGCCAAAGGCATTCTCGCCGCCAGGCTCAGGGCGCTCCGCGCCGACGCCGGGCTGACCGGGCGAGCGCTGGCGGCCAAGACCGGCCTGGACCACACCAAGATCTCAAAGATCGAGAACGCGGTCCAGATGCCCAACCAGGCCGACATCCGGACGTGGTGCGAGGCCTGCGACGCGGACGAGCAGGTGGTCGACCTGATCGCGGCCGCCCAGAACATCGACGCCATGTACACCGACTGGCGCCGCCTTGAGGAGAGCGGCCTCGGCCACGTGCAGCGCTCCTTCCAGCCGCTGTACGACAGGACCCACCAGTTCCGCGTCTGGCAGCACTCGGCCGTCCCCGGCCTGCTCCAGACCGGCGACTACGCCCGCGGCCACCTGCGCGCCATCATCGACTTCCGCGGCATCCCCGACGACATCGACGCCGCGGTCGCGGCGAGGCTGAGACAACAGGAGATCCTGCGCAACGGGAGCAAGCGGTTCGCCTTCGTCGTCGGCGAGCAGGCACTCCGCACCCCGCTGGTCGGCCCGGCGGAGATGGCCGCCCAGCTCGACCGGCTGGCGGAGCTGACCTCGGGCGTCGCGAACGTGTCCTTCGGCATCGTCCCCGCGACGATCAGGCCGCCGCTCATGCCGCCGGAGAACTTCTGGATATACGACGCCAACCGGGTCCGCGTCGACACCGTGCCGGGCCAGATCCAGCACAAGGCCCCGAGCGACGTGGGCGTGTACGAGAAGGCGTTCCGGGCACTGAGCGGTGCCGCGGCCTACGGGCAGGAGGCCCGCGCCCTGTTGCGGGCCGCGGCCGCCGCGTTGGGCGAGAAGTGAGCTCGCAACATCGTGCAACACCGTTGAGGCGGGCATCTCATGATCTCTAGTCTCGCGAGCGTGACCGTTGATCACACGCCCCCCGAAGACCTCGCGCCGCACCCAGCCGAACTCCGGGCCCGTGAACTGGCGGCCCTGCTGGCGCGAGCCCACAACATCCCGGCGGACGTCCACCGCCTGCCGTCCGGCAAGATAGTCGTCTCCGTCTACTACGGGCTGGTCGCCCGCCTCGACGACGCCTGCCGTTTCTGGTGGGTCGTCCCGGCCTCCACCGGCCGGCACAGACCGTTGTGGACGAGCGCCGCCACCCCGGTCGCGGCCGCGTTCCGGATCGCCACCCACTACCGGGAGATACGGGCCCACCCGCTGGCCCACCTGATCTGCGGCGGCTACCTGCTGACCGACGTCCTGCTGGAACACCACACCGTCGCCCCGGTCTGACGCCGCCGGGATCTCCGCTCAGCGAGCCGGGCAGGGCGGCGTGTAGCCGATGTCAGGCATGTACAGCCCCCACTCCTCCCGCGTCATGGCCATGCCAGTGGTGTCGCATACGCGCTTGACCACGGTGGGGATGTCAATCACGCGTAGCCGGATGGAGTTGTCGTGCGAACCGGTCACCAGGCCGTGGCCGTCGGGACTGAAGGCCAGCGCGGCGACCCTGGAGGAGTGCAGTCTGAGGATCGTGGTGAGGACCGGTTTGGCGGGATCCGACACGTCCCACAGCCGGGTCACGGAGTCACCGGCCCCGGTCGCGACACTCCGTCCGTCCGGGCTGAACTCGACGTCCCAGACAAGATCCGTGTGCCCCTTGAGCACCCCCGAGGGGGTGGGGTGGGCCGGATCGTGAACATCCCAGATCCGGGCGGTTCCATCACCGGCGCCCGTCGCGAGCAGGTCTCCGTTCGCGGAGAAGTCGACGGTGTCCACCAGCGCGGAATGACCTTCGATGACGGCTCGCTCATCCGGGTGCGCGGGATCCGACATGTCCCACAGCCGTACGGTCCGATCTCCCGACGCCGTGGCCAGTGTGGATCCATCGGAGGTGAAGGTCACGTCCAGCACGGAATCGGAATGCCCGCGGATGACGGCGAGGGCCTTCGGTCCGGCGGGACTCCGCACGTCCCACACGCGGGCGGTGCCGTCCTCCGCGCCGGAGACCAGCGTGCGACCGTCAGGGCTGAAGGCCACAGCCATGACGGTCATGGTGTGCCCTTTCAGCGCGGCCAGCTTGACGGGCTTGGCGGGGCTGGTGACGTCCCAGAGCCAGATCTCGTCTCTGACCGTGGTCGCCATGGTGCGACCGTCCGGGCTGAACTTCACATCGAGGAGGTACTCGTCCCCGGCCTTTGACGTGCTCAACAGCGCAGGGTGCGAGAAGTCCTTGATATCCCAGAGTTTCACGGTGCTGTCCGCTGAGACGGATGCCAGGGTCCGCCCGTCGGAGGTGACGTCGACGCCGTACACCAGGTCCTGGTGCGACTCCAGCTCCAGCTGGAACTCGACACGGTCGGGATCGTGAACATCCCAGAGCCGGACGCTCCAGTCCGCCGAGGCCGAGACGAGGAAGCGTCCGTCCGGGCTGTAGGCCACTGACTGGGCGGACTCGCTATGGCCTATGAGCACATTCCGCCGTGAAGCGTGCGCGTAGTCCTTCACCTTCCACAGGAAGATCGTATTGTCCGTCGAAGCCCCGGCCAGCGTACGCCCGTCGGGGCTGAAGGCGAGATCGTAGACGGGGGCGACAGCCCCTTCGAGGGTCGCGCCCTCAAGCGGGGCGTGGCCGAGATCACTCACATTCCACAGCTTCACTGTGTTGTCGCTGTAGGCCACAGCGAGGATCTTCCTGTCGGGGCTGAACTCCACCGAGTGGAGCGCGCCACCTGAATGCACGCGCACGCCGCCGAGGAAGGATGGTCGCTGCTTGTTCTTGGTGCTCCACAGCCGCACCGTCTGATCCTCGGACGACGACGCCAGGACCTCGCCGTCCGCACTGAAGTCGATCGACTCGACCGACTTCTCGTGTCCGACCAGCTCCGACATGCGGCTTGGTGCTTTGGGGGCGCTGGTGTCCCAGAGCTCTATCATGCCGTCGACGAACGCGATGGCCAGCATGTCCGCGACCGGGTCGAACTCGACCGCTTTGACGATGCTGTCTCGCTGATGCACCCTCGCGGCGAGGGTTGGGTGCTTCGGATCGCTGATGTCCCACAGGCGCACCGTCTTGTCCGCCGAGCCGGTCGCCAGCAACGATCCTGACCGGTCAAAGGCCACCGAGCCCAATCCCTCCTCATGTCCTTGGAGCACCGCCAGCTGCATGGGCCGGGCGGGGTCGCGGACATCCCAGATCCTCGCGGTTTTGTCTGTTGAGCCGGAGGCGACGAGCCTGCCGTCGGGACTGATCGCGGCAGCCCAGGCGGCGCCGGAGTGGCCGAGGAGTCTGGTCCCGATGGTGTAACCCAGCGAGTCCACCATCGCGCCCCGGGCCTCCGGAGTGTCGGACAGGTTGTAGGCGGCCAGTGCCAGTTGCCCCGAGAGCGAGGTGTCGCCGAGCCGTTCGACGGTGTCCGCGACCTGTCGCGAGATCGCCGCGTCTCGCTGGCGGGTGGCCTGGTCCTTCTGGTCGTCGGCTATCCGGGACTGTTCCTGGGCGACGGCGCTCTGCCGCAGCGCGTAGCCGCCCGCTCCCACGGCGGCGACCAGCAGCATGGCGAGGGTCACGATGACGCTGAGCGTGATCCTGCTCCTCCGGCGGGCTCGGCGCGCATTCGCCGTGAGAAAGGCGTGTTGGAGGGCACCAAGCTCACTTTGGTGGCCGCTTCCCGCGGCTTCCTGGGCCGCCACGAGGCGGTTGTCCACGTAGAGATAGGCGGGATCATGGGACTGTCTCTTCCACGTTTCTGCGTCCTCGGACAGCCGTTGCCGTACCAGCAGTCGCGCGCGGTCGGCGGTGATCCAGCCCTGCAGCTGCGGCCACCCGCGGATGAGCGCCTCGTGGGTGAGCTGGACGGAGTCCTCGTCGACGATCATCAGGCGTGCCTGTAGAAACAGGTCGAGGACGTGGCGGGCGACCGTGTACTCGGGGCTGTCCGACTTGGGCAATACGTCATCGATGAGCACTCGGCGGCGGGTGTCGTCGGTGCCGTCGCCGAGGTGCACGAGGCGCACGAGCATCTCACGGGCGATGAGCTCCCCGCTCGGGCCGATGTCCCGCATGACGGTGTCCGCGGTCTGGGCGAGCGCCTGGGTGATGCCGCCTGACGCCCGGTATCCCGCGAAGGTCAGCACCCTGTCCTGGCGGCGTTGCCAGGTGGTGAGCAGGGCGTGGGACAGCAGAGGAAGGCCGCCGCCGGGCCCGGACGCCGCTTCCGGGGAGGTTCTCCCGATCCCGAGGTCCTCCAGCAGCAGATCGACCAGGCCGGGCTGGATGGCGAGCCCGGCCAGCGTGGCCGGCCCCTCGATGACGTCGCGAAGCTGGTCCTCCCCCATCGGAGGAACGACCTCCGGCCGTTTCGTGGCCCCCAGCAGTTCGGCATAGGCGGCGCAGTGACCGAAGAAGTCCGCACGCAGGCCGATGACCACGGCCGCGGCGGGCGGCGTGCCGTTCCGGGCCTCGCACAGGGTGGCCAGCGCCCGGATGAAGGCGAGCCGCTGCTCCTCGTCCTGACAGGCGGTGAAGACCTCTTCGAACTGGTCGACGACGATGATCGGCTGACGCTCGGGCGTCGTTTCCGGAACGAGCCTGCCGAGCTTTCCCATCGGGTCCGAACCCGGTGTCAGGTAGACGCGGGCCGAGGTAGCGGGCAGGGCGGCGATCAACCCGGCGCGCAGCAGAGAGGACTTCCCGGCTCCCGACGGACCGGTCACCAGCAGGGGCCCGCCGTCCACCTGATGCGCGCGCAGCCGTTCGAGAAGCGTTCGGGTCAGTTCCTCCCTGCCGAAGAAGAACGCGCTGTCCTGGGGGCCGAAGGACGCCAGTCCTCGGTAGGGGCTCTCGGTGTCGTCAGCGGGCCACGGTTCCGGTGTCGCGGGCGCCGGCGGGGGCTGGTAGGCGGGGTTGGGAGCCAGCACCTCCTGATCGCCGAGGTCGGCCGCCTGGCGGCGCGGCTGGGGGAGGCCCTTGTCCGGCAGGGAACGCGCCAGGAACCGGTAGATGTAGTCGAGGGTCAACCCCGGAGGCCCTGTCGGTTCTCCCTCGGCCAGCAGCCTGATCAGCTCGCCGCTGAAGGCCGTGTGCGGCTGCCCGACCGGGGCCCAGGCGGCCTCCGTGCGGCTGGTCGAGGTCAGCAGGTAGGCGCCGGCCTGCCTGGTGATGGTGAAGGCGTCGTCCGCGGCGCTGCCGGACACCCCGTAGGCGCGACCGGAGAAGCAGCAGTCAAGGACGACGAGGACCAGCCGGGCCGTGCTGCGCAGCAGCAGCTGCTGGACCGTGGAGTACGGCAGGGCCTGGTATTCGGGAGGTGTCCCAACCGTCAGGTCCGTCGTCGCCCGGGTCGCCAGATGGAGTTCGTTGGCCGGACTGACCAGACCGTGTCCCACGTAGTAGAACATCAGCACCTCGGTCGCCTGCCGGGCCGCGTCGTCGAGAAGGCCGGCGAAGTGCTGCGGATCCTCCGGGTCGACGCACCTGGTGAGCCGTGCGGGATCCAGGCCCGCCCTGTCCACCAGGCAGTCCCCGAGGTCCTGAACCGTCGTACGGCCCGCTGACACGGAGGGCAGGCGTGAACCAGGCACGTAGGTTCCCGAACCGACGAGCAGCACGCGCGTCCCCTCGTGGGACAGCAGACTCACCGCTCAAGCTCCGAGGGGCGGCTCGAGACCGCTTCGGAGATCTGGCCGGTGAGCGCCCGCACGCCTTCCGGGGTCAGCGACTTGACCCCCTTGGCGGTCACCTCGATCTCCTGGTTGTCGCGTGAGATCCGGACCGAGACCTCGCCGGGGCGGCTGTTCAGCCAGGCGATGACGATGCCGGCGAGGGCTGCCACCGCGCCTCCCGAGCCGAGGGCCACCTGGAGGAGGTCGGTCGTTGGACCGAGCTCGTGAGGTGCCCCGTCCCGTTCGAGAATTCGGACACGTCCACGGAATTCCGGTTCCTCGATCAGCCACGAGTGGAGATCGCGAAGCTGGTCGGCCTCTGCCCGTACGAGGACGTCCACGATTCCTCACCGCCTTTCCGTCTGCCGTCAATTTAGACGCGTCTCTTAAGGGATGAGGACCCTTTAATGGTCTCAACTTCGCAACTCACGATTGAGGTGTTCGTGTATTTTGCACCCTTTATTGGTCGAAATATCGGTATATGTCCCCTAAGGGGTGTTGCGCAAAAGATCGACGTGATCTAGGTGCATGAGCCGAAAGTTCTCGGCATATCGGCTTGCCGACGAGGATGGGATCCGGACCCGGGCGATCCACGTCGAACTGGGATCATCGTCCGCATGACCCGGGCCGGCGCACCGTCTACAGCCCCATCGGGCTGCCGTGGCAGGACCTCGCCCTGGCCTGGCTCGCCTACCGGGAAGCCGGTCGCCGCGGTCTCGGCATCGAGGTCGACCTCCTCGGCCCTCCACCCGGGCCGGTATCGCCCGGGGGTCGGTGACCACCTCTCCGGACACGACCCGGACCGAATCCGGATGCTCGCACGCCGCATCCGTGAACACCCTCAAAGGGGCAGAGGTCAATGGGCGAGGCCATTATGAGGCGTCAGCGGAGGACAACCCGACGGGGGTGCTAAACAGTCGACCCTTATTCGGGTTATATGTCCACGCCATTACATAGTCCACGGAGCGTGGTCCAGATGGAGCCGGTGACGGCAATCTTCCCTCGTAAGGACGATAACCCCATGTCAGGCTTTTCGGTGTTTAACGCTGGTACACAGTAATCGGCTGAATTCTGTGGGTAGTCTCCTCGCGTGTGGGTAGTGGCCCCGGGCCAGGCACGAGCGCACCGCGAAACGACGGGGGAGACAACCCATGATCAGCGTCCTGATCGCCGAGGACATGCACCTGGTCCGGGGGGCCATGGTCGCCCTGCTCTCCACCGAGGACGACATCAAGGTCGTGGGGGAGGTCGGTCATGGCGACGAGGTGGTCCGCTCCTGCCTGCACCACCGGCCGGACGTCGCACTCCTCGACATCGGCCTGCCCGGCACCGACGGTCTCACCGCCGCGGCGGAACTGCACAGAAGGCTCCCCGAATGTGCCACGGTGATCCTGACCGGGCTCGCGACCCCGGCCGCGCTGCACCGCGCGCTGGACGCGGGGGCACGCGGTTTCGTCGTCAAGGACGCCCCGGCGAGCCAGCTCGCCGACTGCGTACGCCGGGTGGCCGCCGGCCAGCAGGTCGTCGACCCCGAGCTGGCCGTCGCCACCCTCAACGCGAAGCCGAACCCGCTCACCCCGCGTGAGCTGGAGGTCCTGCAGGCCGCGGCCGAGGGCGCACCGGTCGGCGAGATCGCCGACCGGCTCTGCCTGTCCGGCGGCACGGTACGCAACTACCTGGCGCGGATCCTCACCAAGGTCGACGCCCGCACGCGCGTGGAGGCGGTCAGGATCGCCAAGGAGGCGGGCTGGCTCTGGTCCGACGACCTGACCGAACTCGGCCTGATCCGCTCTCGGAGGACGGGCTAGGCCCGTTTTCCGCATGTGCCGCGTCGTCGCAGGTCAGCAGCTACATCTGATCCAGTGCCGCGGGTAATCACCCCAGGTCAACCGGGGTCACGTGCGGAATGTAGGGCTAGGTGTTCTGTCTCGCGGATTCAGCCCGATCAGCGGTGCGGGGCGGGCGCTGAGCCGGTCCCTCCAAGGAGATCAGAGGCAGCCGGTCAGGGCGGGCAGGAAGTTCGGGCACCGATGCGGTCGCCCGTGCTCCGTCACGGGCCCGACCGATCGCGGCGACGGCGGCGTCCGGGTCGTCGGCGTAGCAGCGGAGGCGCCGGGCTGTGACGACGGCTCCCAGCGGGCGCACCGCGGTCACCGGCTCCGCAAGGTCGATGACCAGGTTCGTCTGGGACGACACCGCCAGGGAGGGTTCGTCGCCGGTCACCCGCAGGAGCCCTTCGTGGTCGTAGCGCCGGTCCACCCGTACGGACTCGACCAGTGCCATCGGCACGCGGAGGTCGAACAGGGCACCCCAGCGGAGCCTGAGCTCGCCCGGGGCGGCGACATGGGGCCGGACGATGCCGGCGACCGTCATCGCCAGCATCGCGACCACGGCGTACACGTCCAGGACCAGCACGACCGCGTGGACGACGGGCCAGGGCAGCAGGATGGCCAGCACCACCGTCTCGATCACGCACACCACGAGCAGGATGACCATCATGGGGGTCTGCTCGCGGGCGTAGCCGATCGCGACGGCGTCGCCGCGGACCCCCTGCCGCCGCCCGGCGACCAGATATCCGATGCTCGCCACGGCTCTCGCCTCATGCGCCGTCAACCGCAGGACCGGCTCGGGAACCAGCTCCCGCAGCGCCGCCCCGGCCGCCTCGGCGGCCGTCAGGCCCGCCGACCGGTGCCTCCTGAACGCCCCGGTCAGCAGGAACGCCTCCACCCCGACGAGGGTGGCGACGGCCACCTCGGCCACCACGATCACCGGCATCGGGATGGGGACGCCCGCGACCAGGCACACCACCAGGGCCATCTCCGCGGGGAGCACCGCGTAGGCGATCGCGCGGACCAGCCGCTTCATCTGAACACCTCCAGCGTGGAGATCCCGGGCTTCAGCCGCGGGGAGGAAGTCAGCACAGCCGCCCGCTGAGAAGCCGCAGCGTCGTGCGTACGACCTCGGCCTGGGCCGGGGGCAGATCCGCCAGGAAGGCCGCACCGAGTGGATCGGTGGAGGCCCCCGGGAGCTCGGAACTGAGGAGGGCCAGCAGGTCGGCCGGGATGTGGTCGGCGAACTCGGCGGCCAGCGAGGGGATCCGCGGATCGTCGGCGGTCGCCTCGGTCAGCTCGCCGAGCCTGCGGTAGAGCTCGTAGGAGCGGGCCACGGCGCCGGGGTCGGCGGCCATCGGCCGCATGGCGGCGAACAGCCGCTCCCGATCCTCGGGAGTGGCTGCCGTGTCCATCAGCGCGAGCAGTTCGCGGTCCCAGGCCGCCGGCGTGGGTTCCGGCAGCTCGGCCGCCGAGGTCGACATCGCGCCGAACAACCCGGCCAGCCCGGGGGAGACCACGTCGTCGGGGTCGAGATCGGCGCCGGAGGCCTTTTCCAGTAGCACCGCCAGCCGGGACCGGCGCTCCTGGATCGCCCGCTCCTGGCGGGCGAGGTCGGCGTCCAGTTCGACGAGCACCTCGTGCAGGTCACGGCCCCGGTCGTCGGCCAGGACGTCGCGTACCTCCTCAAGGGCCAGGCCGAGTTCGGTGAGCCGCCGTATCCGTGCCAGCTCGACCGCGTCCCGCAGGCCGTACACGCGGTAGCCGTTGGGCCGCCGCGGCGGTTCTGGCAGCAGTCCCTGGTGGTGGTAATGGCGTACGGCGCGGGTGGTGATGCCGACCAGTGCCGCGACCTCTCCGATTCGCATGCCTGCATTACAGACGTTGACGTCGCGTCAAGGTCAAGCTCCTCCCTGACCGCGACCTACCCGCGCGGGGTGGGCCGGCCGCCCTCCTCGCTCTGCTCTGCCGCAGGCGTCCCGGATGCGGGCCACCGGCGGGTGGGCGGTGACACACCGAAACGAGTTGACCTCAAGTTATCTTGAGGTAACAGCATGGCTCGCATGAACGCGACAAGGATCAACGAACAGACCCGCGAGACCGAGATCGAGGCGATCAGGCAGGTGGTCGCCACGATCGAGCACTCCCAGAACAACGAACTCCCCGAGGAGTTTCTCGGCCTCTTCCGGCCCGACGCGATCTGGACGACGGGCGCGGGCAGGCGCCTGATCGGTCGCGATGAGATCTCGGTGTTCACCCACCAGGTGCTCCCCGGCGGGATGAAGGACTCGACCGTCACCTTCGAGGTGGTGCACGTGCTGTTCATCCGCCCCGACGTCGCCGCCGTCAAGGTACGCCAGCTGTACCGGACGCCCGACGGTCCCTCCGAGGGCAGCCCGCTGTTCGTCATGTCCAAGGAGGACGGGCAGTGGCGCCTGACCGCCTGCCAGAACACCGGAGTACTCGGCTCATAGCCGGATTCGAGGTCGCCGGGCCGGCGTCGGGGGCACGGGGTCTGGCCGACCGCGGCGACGAATCCGTCCTGCTTCCAGTGCGGCCCCACTACCTTTTGCCGGATTGAGCGGCCGCTCATTCGGTGTGCAGGGCATGGGCGATGGTCAGCCTGGCCGCCGAGCGGGCCGGGAGAAACGCGCCGAGCATCGCGATCGCCACCCCCGCCAGCACGAGCACGGCCAGCCCAGCGACCCGCCAGACGTCGAGCATCACGGCGGGAAGCGTGAGGCCTACGGCGTCGAGCATGGCCATGACGATCACCCGGTGCGCGACGACCCCGATCGGGATGCCGAGCAGGCCGCCGAGTGCGCCCAGGGCCGCCATGGACGTCACCATCATCACGGTCACCTGGCGAGGGGTCATTCCGATCGACTTGAGCATGGCCAGATCGCGGCGGCGTTCACGGGTATTGAGCACCACGGTGTTGAAGACGCCCAGCGTCGCGACCGTGCCCAGGAGCAGCGTGAAGATCGACGTCGCGCTGATGACGGCGACACTGGTGTCGTCGACCTGCGGCTGTGTGACCGGATACAGGCCCGGGTCGGCCGCTTTGACCGCGGCGTTGAACTTCTCGATATCGATGCCTGAGGCGAGTTGGACCTCATATTGGGTGGGCTTCTTGTCCGGTGCGAGCGCGGTCAGCGTCGGCCAGCTCACCATGATCAGGTTGTTCGCGGAGTGCATGGCCTCGCCCACGATGGTGGTCGAGGTATGCACGCCGCCGAGCGTGAGCGTGAGGCGGTCGCCGACCCTGAGCCCGTATCTTTTCAGGAATGCCGAAGGGGCGACGACCTCGCCGGGCCCTGACAGGTAGCGCCCGGCCACGACTGTGTCGCCCCGAGTCGAGGCGTCGCCGCGCAGGAACTGGGCCATGATCCGGTCAGATCGCCCGGCCAGGTGAATGTCTATCCAGGCGTCCGCGGTCACGTACTTCACACCGGGCAGTGAACGCAGCAGTGCCTCGATCCCGGCGTCGTCCAGCTTGGGCCTGGTCTGGTCCGGCCGGCCGACGTGAACCACCGTGTGGACGTGCCCGACCCGCTGCGCCGCGTCTCCGTAGGCGATCATCGTACGGAACAGGCCGGAGGCGAGCGTCACCGTGGTCACACCGAGGATGACGGCGGCCAGCGTCAACGCCGAGCGGCCAGGACGGGCGAACGGCAGGCCCAGTCCCAGGCTGATGGAGCGCGGCAGCCGTGCGCCTGACAACAGGCGCTGCATACGCTGTCCGCGTCCTGGGCGGGGCGCGCTGCCCGCGCTGATCGTCTGAGCGGCGGACAGCCGGTGGGCGCGCGAGGCGGGGATGAGCGCGGCCAGCACGACCACGGCCGGCACGCCGAGCAGCGTCACCACGTACACCCAGATGCTGACACCGACGCCGATGGCCGATCCGATGCCCTGGAAGACCAGTTGCAGCAGGGGCTGTGCGGCCAGGCCGCCGACTGCGGTGCCGACCAGGCAGCCGGCGAATCCCGGCAGCAGGACCATGGCGAGATACACCGCGACGACCTGGTTGGGGGTGAATCCCAGGGATTTGAGCACGCCGATATGCCGCTGGCCTGCCACGACCGCGCCGCTGATGACGTTCCCGACGATGAGGACCGCCACCAGCAGGCCCAGGATGCCGAACCCCGTCAGGAAGGGCAGGTAGGCGGAGGCCGTCCGGGCGACATCCTGCTTGACCGTCAGGTACGACTGCCAGTCGAGCAACGAGGAGGCGGCCGGGTCTGGTGTCAGCCCTGTCAAGGCCGCGCGGAGTTCGCCCTCCGTGCCCGCTTCGGTGAAGCGGTAGAGCATCTGGGTGATCTTCGGGTTCAGGGTCTGGATCTGGCTGGGAGTGACCCAGGCTTCGGCTGTCCTGCTGACGCTGGAGGCCAGGCCGACGACGGTGAGCTTCGGGCCCCCTTGGGGCTGGACCGTGGTGCCCAGCAGATCGCGAAAGAAGGGCTCGACTGGGCGGTTTATCACGATCTGCCCCGGCGTGGTGGCCCAGCGGCCCGCCCAGAGGTCGACGCGGTCCACCGGGCCACCGGGATCGGCGCGGCCGACGACCGTGAGTGGGCCGGGCGGCGGGCCATAGCCGGTGTCGGTAACGATGATGACGGCCTGGCCGAACGGCCCGGCCACGGATTCGACCATCGGGTTCTCGGCGGTCTGGGCGAGTTGGTCGTCGGAGACCGTGGTCCGGTCGAACGCGGCTACGACGTGCGCGCCGTGCTGGTTGGCGAAGGTCCGGTCGAAGGGGGCGGACGCGGCTTCGAGCAGACCGAGCGCCACCACGATCGCCACCGTCGAGCACAGGACGACCACGGACAGGACCACGCTCTGGAACCGGCGCCGCCGCACCGCCGCCACCGCGACACGCCACACCGCGCTCATGCCGGCCGTCCCGGCCACGCGCCGCTGCCGTCCGTTCCGGTGCGGTCCACTCCGATGCCGTGCCTCCCGCGGGCCATCGCGGCGGTCCGCCCGCTCATGCTGTCCGCTCCATGCTGCGCTCGCCGGTCACCTGTCCGTCGGCGAGCTCGACCACCCGGCTCGCGCACCGCTGGGCCAGCCGTTCGTCATGGGTCACGAGCAGCAGCGTCTGACCGATCTGCTGGAGGTCGAGCAGCAGGTCCATCACCTGCTCGCCGCTATGGCTGTCCAGCGCGCCCGTCGGCTCGTCGGCCAGTAGCACGGCCGGCCGGTTCATCAGCGCCCTGGCGACGGCGACTCGCTGACGTTCCCCGCCACTCAGCACGGCGGGGTAGATGTTCGCGCGGTCGGCGATGCCGAGTTCGTCCAGCAATTCGAGCGCCCGTCTGCGGGCGTGCGCGGCAGGCGTCCCGGTGAGCTGGGCGGCCAGCGCGACGTTGTCGATCGCGGACAGATCGTCGAGCAGGTTGAAGAACTGGAAGATCATGCCGATTCTGCGACGTCTGAACAGCGCCAGCCCCGTCTCATTCAGCCGGGACAGGTCCTCGTCGTGGACCGTGATCGTTCCGGACGTGGGGCGATCCAACCCAGCGATCATGTTGAGCAGCGTCGACTTGCCGCAGCCCGACGGCCCCATCACCGCGACCGCCTCACCGGCCCGGATCTCCAGCGAGACACCGCCCAGCGCCACCGTCTCGCCATAGTGCTTTCGTATCTTGTCGAGTCGTACGACGACCTGGCTTTCGGTTGTCATGGGGGGGAGGCTACAAGCGGCACCCGGCACCTGACATCCATCCCCGGATGCAGTCTCGCCCTGCTGTCATCCTGTGGATGTAGGCGTTTGGTCCGGGGAGTCGATGCGGATCGCCGTACGGTCTGCGATGGTGGAAGAGTGGGCGCTGTGTGGACGTACAGCCTGATCGTCATCGTTGCGGCACTGTTCGCGATCACGGTCCGGCTGGGTTTCCTCCTCCTACGGTCCCATCGGCAGCACCGCGCCGCCATCGAGGAGCGCGGCAGACTCCTGGAACGCGAGGGCCAGAGAGCTGCCAGGGCGGCGGTCCAGGCGGAGCGGGCCAGGATCGCCAGGGAACTGCACGACATAGTCAGCCACAACGTGAGCCTCATGGTGGTGCAGGCCAGCGCCGCACGCGAGGTGCTGGCCACCATGCCGGACGAGACCGAGGCGGCGCTCAGGGCGGTCGAGGGCGCGGGGCGCGCCGCGATGACGGAACTGCGGCACCTGCTGGGCCTGCTCGCGCCATCCCCGAACGGCGACGACCCGCCGTACCGCGGCGGCTTTCCCCTCGCCGTGGATCTCGTACCCTCGCCTAGCATGAGCACCCTGAACACGCTGGTCGATCGTTTCGCCTTCGCGGGGCTGCCCGTCGAGCTGCGGATCCTGGGCGAGCGGCGGCCGCTGCCGCCGGGCATCGACGCGACGGCGTACCGGATCGTGCAGGAGGCGCTGACCAACGCGCTCAAGCACGCGGCGGGGGCGAAGGCCGAGGTGACGATCCGCTACGCCGAGCACCACGTGCGCGTGGAAGTGCTGAACACCGGCCCGAGCGTGCTCGCCGGTGACCCGCTCGGGCAGGCCGACGGACATGGCGCCGTGAGGAGCAAGGGTGCCGTACACAAGGGCGAGCCTGGTGCCGGGGCGGTGACCGGCTCCGCGGCGGGCAGCCGAAGGTACGACGACGGGGCGGGCCGAGGGCTGCTGGGGCTGCGGGAACGAGTCGCACTCTACGGTGGGGACATGGACACTCGACGCCGTCTTGGCGGCGGCTACCGGGTTCGCGCCCGCCTTCCCCTGGACGGGGCATGACCACCCTCGACTCCGACCCCGTGCCCTCACCCCGCGTGCTGATCGCCGACGACCAGGCTCTCATCCGCTCCGGCTTCCGGCTGATCCTCACCACGCGCGGCATCGAGGTGGTGGGGGAGGCGGCCGACGGGGTGGAAGCGGTGGCGGCGGCGCGGGAGCTGCGTCCGGACGTCGTGCTCATGGACATCCGCATGCCGAACATGGACGGGCTGGAGGCCGCCCGGCAGGTCCTGGCGCAGGGGCCGCACTGCCGGGTGCTCATGTTGACCACCTTCGACCTCGACCGCTACGTCTACGCCGCGCTCGCCCTCGGCGCCAGCGGCTTTCTCCTGAAGGACATCACGCCCGAGCACCTGGCGGCCGCCGTGCGCCTGGTCAACACCGGTGACGCCCTGCTCGCTCCATCGATCACCCGGCGGCTGGTGGAGCGCTTCGCCGCCCCCGACCGCGCCGGCGAGTCCATGTCGCCGTCCTCGGCTGTCCCCACCGATCTCGCGAGCCTGACACCGCGCGAGATCGAGGTACTGACCCTGCTGGGGCGAGGCCTGTCCAACGCCGAGCTGGCCGAGGCGATGATCCTGAGCGAAGCCACTGTGAAGACCCATGTCGCCCGCATCTTCGCCAAGCTTGGCCTGCGCGACCGCGCCCAGGCCGTCGTCATCGCGTACGAGACCGGGCTCGTCAGCGCGGGTGACCACTCCTGAGCCGTGCCCCTACCGCGAGTCGCGGAGGCGTTGTCACGAGCAGGAGCAGCCGTCGTCGACGGTTTTGGGAAACGCCGTATGGTCGATCGTCGCGAGCCCCGGGAATTTGATGGGTGAACCATGATTCGCCCGGGACCGGACAGCCGATGGGTTCAGGAGTTTATCGAAACCGGCGCGACATGGACCGGATCCCGTCTCCTCCGCTCGTTATCGCCTCATAGAGCCGGACCTGGGACTGGTCCAGGCCGAACAGGTCCTTTCCGAACTCGAAACTCTCCTCCACCGGCCATCTCAGCCCGGCCGGGCCGTCTGTGGATGACCGGCAACCAGCGGAGCAGGCTGATGTCTGGAGGTCACCGCCGGGCTGTGGCGTCGTAGCGGCGGCGGGCCTGCTCGATGTGGTCCAGATGCCGGCGGGTCCAGCCGCAGATGCCGTTGACGGTGTCCCGTAGTTCCCGGCCCGCGGAGGTCAGGGTGTACTCCACGCGCGGGGGCACCGTCGGGTGGACCACCCGGTCCACGAGCCCGTCGCGTTCCAGCCCGCGCAACGTCTGGGTCAGCATCTTGTGGCTGATGCCCTCGATCTCGGTGCGCAGCTCGGTGAAGCGCAACGTGCGCTCGCCCATCACGTTGACGATCAGCAGGGCCCACTTGTTGGCGACCCCGATGAAGATCTCGCGTGCCAGCGAGTCGGCACGGGTCAGGTCCGCCCGGTGCGGCACGGGGCTGAGCTGCTCGGTCACCGCGAGGTGCCTCCCTTTCCGGAAAGTGCGTTCTTCCACGTCAACGCACACTCTTCTACGGTTACCGGGTAACTACAAGAGAGTGTGGCCGGAAGGCCCGCCGACCGGGAGAGGTCCCATGACGATCCTGAAGACCTATGGCCGCCTGTGGGCCGACGACCTAGACCGCGCTCTGCCCCTGCTGCGGGAGATGGTCGGGGCCGAACCCGACCTGCGGTTCGCCTTCGACGGCGTCGAGCTGGCCGCCATCGGCGATCTCCTCGTCGTGGCCGGACCGCAGCAGGAGCGAGCGAGGTACGCCCATGCCTCGGCGACCGTCATCGTCTCCGACCTCGATGAGCAGGTCCGCGCCCTGGAGGTGCACGGCGCCGAGATCACCACCGCGATGAGCACGAGCCCCACCGGGCGGTTCCTCTACGCCCGGCACGCCGGCGGGCCGGAAGTGGAGTACGTCGAGTGGGTACCCGAGCTGGTCGAGCGGATCATCGGGAGCTGAGCCCGGACGTGCCGCGTACGACGCGCTGAGCGGTCCGAGCGGTGAGCGCCTACTGGCGCCGGGGCAGGTCCGGCTGACCGGGAAGGACGAGGCGGGCGCCACGTGGTCACGGAAGCGGAGCCGAGCTGTCGCACCTTGAGGAGGTGTTCGGCTGCTACATGTTCCGGGTCACCGCACCGTTGTGGACACCGGCCTCGCGGGGCAGGGGGCCTGCCCCGCGAGGACGAGGGCTCAGCTCAGGAACGACTCCACCGCTTGGGCGGCGCGGTCGACGCCGCCGTCAGCCCGTACGGTCGCACGGATCTCCGCCAGGCGGGCGGCCACCTCCGCCGATCCCGCGACCTCCTCGACCGAGGAGCGCAGGGTCGCCGACGTGACCTCCTCGGTGGGCAGATGCCTTCCGACACCGAGTTGTTCGAGCATGGCCGCGTTGCCGAACTGGTCCACGGCCTGGGGGATCGCCACGGTCGGTACGCCGAACCACAGCGACTCGACGCATCCGCCCATTCCCGCGTGGGTGATGAACGCCGAGGCCTCGGCCAGTACGGCCAGCTGCGGCACGGTGCGGTGCACCTCGAAGCCGTCCGGGAGCGGACCGAGATCCGCAGGATCGACGTTCGCGCCCACCGCGAGTACCACGTGCCAGTCCGAACCGGCGAAACCTTCGAGACACGCCCGGTAGATGTCGAGCTTGTCGTTGAAGGTGGTGCCGAACGAGACGAGCAGCACCCGCCTGTCATCGCCGGGCGGCGTCCAACCGGTGTCCGCCAGCCGCTGGGGAGAAAGGCACGGCCCCACGAACCGGACGTTCGACGGCACCCGGTCGGCGTTGGGCTGCATCGCGCGCGGGATCAGGGAGAGGGCGTGGTCAGGGCGTGACTGCCAGTCCCAGGCGTCCCGCTCGATGCCGTTGTCGCGTAGCCAGGCGGTGAGCGCCGTGTAGTAGCGCTCGCCCGACTCCGACGTCCGCATCGCGTCGAGGTGTTCGGCCAGATCCTGCTCGTAGCCGTCCCACGCGACGAGCGTGGGGGAAAGCTGCACGGCGGGGATGCCGTACCGCACGGCCAGCACGGGTGCGGGCAGCCCGCCGATGTCATAGAGCAGGAGGTCGGGTCGGTCGTCGTCGTAGCGGTCGATGAGGTGCGGCAGCACCGCGATCGCCTCGTCGAGGAAGACGTGCATGGCCGAAGCGGGGTCGTCCGGCCAGTCGGCCTCGCTGGTCGGGAGCAGCGAGGGGTGGGCGACGATTTCGGCGCCGGTGGGCTCCACCAGCCCGGTCAGGGCCTCACCGACCGCGTAGCTCACCCGGTATCCACGGGATACGAGCTCGGTGATGAGGGCCAGCGAGGGATAGATGTGACTCGGCGCAGTGCAGCCGATCATGGCGATGTGTTCGCGCGTACGCATGATGTCCTGTCGGTTCTCGAACGAGGTGTTCCGACGGCGCGCAGGAGAAGACCCGAAGGACAGGGTCGCTCAAAAGGGGCCGCCCGATGGCGGGCAGGCCCGGCGGTCGCGCCGTGTCAGGCTGAACGCAGGCGAATGAAATAGATCACGCGCGAGAGCCTAACCTATCCGCCCATTTCGGCCCACTGAATTATTGCCGAGGCTTGTGCCTACGACGACGGTGGAGTACGTCGAGTGGGTGCCCGAGCTGGGGTTGCGTCCACGGAGGTGGTGTACGAGTTTCCCCAGCTAGTGGGCGTGGCGCCGTGAAATGAGGACGGCCATCGCGTGATCCTTCGAGTGCGAAGTAACAAGATCGAAGGAGAAGAAAGCGATGGCCGTGAACAACAGTGTGGACCCCGCGACCTGGCTGGCGGAGCAGATCGAGCACGGGGATCCGGATCTGTTGCGATCCATGGTGAAGACCATGGCCGAGACGTTGATGTCGGCCGAGGCCGACGGTGTGTGCGGCGCCGAGTACGGCACCCGCAGCGACGAGCGCACCAACCGGCGCAACGGCTACCGAAGCCGCGACTGGGACACCCGAGCCGGCACCGTCGAGCTCGCCATCCCGAAACTACGCTCAGGCTCCTACTTCCCCCACTGGCTGCTGGAACGACGCCGCCGGGCCGAACAAGCCCTGATCAGCGTGGTGGCCACCAGCTACCTGCTCGGCGTCTCCACCCGGCGGGTGGACAAGCTGGTCGAACAACTCGGCATCAAACACATTTCCAAAAGCCAGGTCAGCGAGATGGCCAAGGTACTCGACACCCAGGTGGAGGCCTTCCGCACCCGCGCCCTGGATACCGGGCCGTATGCCTTCGTGTGGCTGGACGCGCTGACGCAGAAGGTCCGCGAGGGCGGGCGAATCATTAACGTGCACGTGCTGGTGGCCACCGCCGTCAACGCAGGCGGCAACCGGGAGATCCTCGGCGTGGAGGTCACCTCGGCCGAGGACGGCGCCGGCTGGCCGGCGTTCCTGCGCGGCCTGGTGACTCGCGGGCTGAGCGGAGTGCAGCTGGTCATCTCCGATGCCCACACCGGGCTGGTCGGAGCGATCGGCGCGACCCTGCCAGGCGCCTGCTGGCAGCGCTGTCGCACGCACTACCTGCGCAACCTGCTCACCACCGTCCCGAAATCGGCGCAGCCATGGGTGGCGACCCTGGTGCGCACCATCTTCGACCAGCCCACCGCCGAGCAGGTGCGCACCCAGCACGCGTGGGTGATCGAGGCGCTGGAGGCCACGTATCCGGCCGCGTGCGAGCATCTGGACGCCGCCCGGGAAGAACTGCCGGCCTTCGCCGCCTTCCCCCGGGAGATCTGGAAGCAGATCTGGTCGAACAACCCGCAGGAACGGTTGAACAAGGAGATCCGCCGCCGCACCGACGTGGTCGGGATCTTCCCCGACCGCGGCTCGATCGTCCGTCTTGTCGGTGCGGTTTTGGCCGAGCAGACCGACGAGCGGACCGAGGCCCGTCACTACATGGGACTGGATGTCCTGGCGAAAGCTCGAATGCGGGTCATCGCGAGCGACACACCGCAGCAGAAACCCATTCCACAGACACTTACCGCTTAACCTGCAGAAACAGGATCACGCGGAGATCAACTCATACACCACTTCGCTGGACGTGACCCGGCATCGAGGTCGTCCGTGCCTATGTCACGGCGCTCGGAGGAACGGTCGAGCTCGTCGCGACTCTCGGGGATCGCAGCTGGAAAGTCGCCTGAGCCTGGCCGCCTTCGCGACCGACTGGCTCGATGTCGAACCGACCCAGCCGACCTCCGTGCTGCGCGGCGGCCAGATCGGCGAGAAGCTCGTGGAGCAGATCGGGGCGAGCCTGCCTCGCCTGTACACGCTGCAAGGCAGCCATGGCGGGAGCACGTACGCAAGCTACTCGACGCCGAACTCGGCATGGTCACCGGGGCGCTGGAGAAGTCCTCCTGCAACGCGGTACCCGCCCGGACGATCCCCGATGGGTCCGGTGGTTCGACGAAGGGGAATTCCATAGCCATGCCGGTGCCTGTCAGCTCGATCTGGGCAATCCGCGACGCGCGGACTTCCACCTGGACAAGGCCCGGGAAGGGGTCGCCCCGACCTGGCGCAGAGACTACGCCACCTACCTGATCAGGCGTGCCCACGTCCAGAACGACCTCGGCAATGCCGACCAGGCCGGCGACCTGCTCCACCAGGCGATCCCACTGATTGAGCAGGTCCCCTCCCAACACAACCTCGGCAAACTGCTCGCCGTCCGCGATCGCCTGCCCGACGACACCCGCCGCAGCGACCTCGACCAACGGCTGTCCGCCCTGACGGCATGATCGCCTCGTGGCAGCGGGGAGACCCGGGAGGCTCGGCAGGCGACAAAACCGTCCGACTCTCGGCCATGAACCGGACGACATTTCTGGACCTACTTGCTTTTTTGGTTCGAGCGATATGTTCTGGCCAAAGGTCGGCGGTGACTATACGTCCCGTACCTGCAGTATGGCCTCGATTTCGTAAGAAGTAGTCGTGATCGCAGTGGTGGTGAGGGTTACTTTAAGCGTTGGCTCACTGCCACTGAGGTCCAGAGTCCCGCCGATCACGGTCTTCGCGTCCACGCTTTCCGACGAACGCTGACCGGACAGAACGTATAACGGATCGGCGCTTGTGACCGTTCCGGTGACCGGAAAGATATCGCTACGGGAGTCCGGAGGGTCGTAGACAAAAGTGCCGCCTTGGCGGGTGTCTATCACGAAGACAGCCTCGGCGAAGCGTGCCTGCGCGCGCTTAATGAACTCCGGGCTTCCGGCCAACTGCCTGAAGGAAATGATGGTCTTAACGGTATAGCGCCTACCGTCTACTTTATGTGCGGCAGAGTTTGAGTCCTTGGTGTCGGTGTACGGCGCCGGTTCGACCGGTGAGGAGATCGGCGCTTCAGGGTCGTCGGAAGCCAAGGAAGCCCTCAGCGTGGCGGTGAAGACTCCTCTCGTACTCCCACCGGACGCCGCCAACCCCTGAAGGCTGAGCACACCTTCAAGCTTCGAGGTTGAAGCGCTGAATCTTACCTCGCCCCGATCGGGCACGTAAGGATTCGTGGAAATCCCCGACGTGGCGGTAAAGGAGTTCGGACTCTGTTTCAGTGTCGGTGGTGGATCTACCGGTGTGATAAGGGTTTCTCCATTCTTTTCTTGAATGTGAGCCACTGCCTCATCGATCCCATTTCCGAAACAGGTGCCGTTGGTGCCGAACCAAATGGCGCCGGGTGCGGGCGTAGCCCAGGGATTTCCTACCTTGAGGCACCATTCGTAAGGTAGGCGATCTGTTGACCTGCGAATGCGTAACTCGCCTTGTTGTTCAAATGTCGCACCGCCGGCCGCGCTTCCGTACAGTACGACGGTGTACGCGCCCACGCGTACGCGTGTGGCGCGTTCGGTCTGCCAGTAGTCGCTGACGATGAATAAGATCGTGGCGGAACCGATGAGAAGAATTGCCGTAAGTATAATCCATATCGTTCGCCACTGGCGTGCGGAGATCCCAAATGTAAGAGTATTGCTGTTTCCCTTTATGACTGGACCGAAGACACTCCCCTTGATGTTGATCGATGAGTCATCGGGTTTCTGGGGATCCTGCATCAGCGCTCTGCTTATTTCTCGACGGTGTTGTTGTCGCCGTAGATGACCGGCCCGTGGACATCCCCGTCGATCCGTATGGAACCGGTCGCTGAATCTGGTTTGGACGTGGCAGGACGTCCGTGTGGTTCAGGAGTGGTCGGCGGGGAATCGCGGATCGCGAGAAGCCCGAAAACCAGGCCGGATACGCCGAAGGCAAGACCGGCAAAGCCGGAGAGGATGCTGGACCAGCTGTCCGCTTCTTCGAGGGGCCGGCCGGACAGAAACCAAGTCCACACGCCGCAGCCGAGGCAGAAAGTGATCAACATCAGTGCTATGGCCGACTTCTTGCGCCGGGTCAACGGATCCCCTCCGTCCAACCGAAGACCGCTCGACACAGCATGATGCGATCTTGATAGATGATGCCGCCACGAGGTTTTCGAAGGGAATCATAATGTTCCGCGATACTCTCGTCATCAGATCAGAACACAGACCCTGCTGAAATCATCCGAATGCAAATATCGGGGGCGCGTTCTCTGGGGGCACTGGCGGTAAATTATGACAAACCTATCGTAGGCGTACTAAAGATTGCTAAAGCACGTGCGCGATGACCTTTGGAGGGAACAGCGCGGAGGGGCGACGGCGGCCTCCCGGAGCCATCCCTCGGTGATGAGGATGCCGGGTCTGACCTGCCCGATCCGTACGCCGGTGCCGGTGACCTCCTTGGCCGGCGACCGGGTGCAGGAGTCCAGGCCGCGCTTGGTCGCCGAGTAGGCGCCCATGCCAGGGCGGATACTGCCGTCGCCGCCGCCGAGAATGTTGAAGACCTGGCCGCCGCCTTGGTCGACCCCGCCGAGCGCTTCCACCGCGGGGCTCCACAGCGCCTCGACCTGCTCGGGATCGGTGACGTCCACGGCGCGCCCGTGAACCGTGGCATCACCGGACGCCTCCGGGCGCAGCCGCTCGACGGCGTCGTCCGCCGCCGCCCGGTACAGCCACGTCAACCTCAACGCCCATTACCATGGCGGCCACTTCATCCCATGGGAAATCCCCGACCAGTGGGTTGACGACCTCCGACGAACCTTCCGTGGTCGCCGATGGCGACAGTGTCCTCGCCGTGGGCGCTGGGAGGTCGATCCGAGAGTCGATGAGGTCGAAGCTCTCGCATCACGGGCAGCGGTGTGGCACCGGGCGCAGGTCCTCTGTGGCGGTGTCCTCGCACTGGGTGCGCGGAGTCGGTCTAGGCCGCGGAACGGCTCGTGAGCGGGCGGCGGCGTCGGGCGGTGTCGGCCAGCACCGGCGGGCGCCAGGCACCGTCCGGCTGGTAGGCGTTGGTACCGGGCGGCACGATTTCGTCGATCCGGTCAAGGGTCGCGTCGTCGAGGGTGAGTGAGGCGCCCTTCAGCAGCGTCTCCAGCTGGTTCATCGTTCGCGGCCCTACGATCACCGAGGTGACGCCGGGATGTGCCACGGTGAAGGCCACAGCCAGTTCGGGCAGCGAGCAGCCGATGCCGTCCGCGACCTCCACGAGTTGTTCGACGATGTCCAGCTTGGTGGCGTTCACCGGAAGCGAGGGATCGAAGCGTGCCGGTGTCAGTGCCGCACGACCGGTGGTGAGATCGATGGGCTGGCCTTTGCGGTACTTGCCGGTCAGAAAGCCCGAGGCCAGCGGGCTCCAGGTCAGCACCCCCATTCCCAACCGCTGGCAGACCGGCAGTACGGAGGTCTCGATGCCCCTGGCCAGCAGCGAGTACGGCGGCTGCTCGGTCCTGAAGCGCAGCAGGCCGCGGCGCTCGGCGACGTGATGCGCCTCGACGATCTCCTCGGCCGGGAATGTGGAGCAGCCGAAGGCGCGGATCTTGCCCTGGTGCACGAGGTCGCTCAGCGTGCTGAGCGTCTCCTCGATGTCGGTCGTGTGGTCGGGGCGATGAATCTGGTAGAGGTCGATCCAGTCGGTGCGCAGGCGCCTGAGGCTCTCCTCGACCTCCTTGATGATCCAGCGCCGGGAGTTACCGCTGCGATTCGGGCCCTCGCCCATCTGGAAGTGCACCTTGGTGGCGAGCACGACGTCGTCACGACGGCCGCGCAACGCCTTTCCCACGATCTCCTCCGACTCGCCCGCCGAGTACATGTCCGCGGTGTCGACGAAGTTGATCCCCTGATCGAGGGCTGTGTGGATGATGCGGGCACACTCGTCGTGGTCGGGGTTGCCGACAGCGCCGAACATCATGGTTCCGAGGCAGTGGGCACTCACTTCGATGCCGGTACCACCGAGAACACGGTAGTGCATGGTCAAACTCCCTTAGTGGTTGCGGACCGGGGTGATCACGCGGCGTACTCTAGGTTCTAGAGTCGGCTCTAGGGCAAGCCCCTACTGTGAAGGGCATGCCGAACGTCGAACAGGATCTGAGCATCGGACAGGTCGCCGAACGCACCGGTTTGAGCGTGCATACGCTGCGCTTCTACGAGCGTGAAGGCGTCCTGGCCAATCCCGTAGGCCGTGGACCCGGCAGACGTCGTCTCTACAGCGAGGACGACGTGGAGTGGCTGCGGCTCTGCGTCATCCTCCGCGCCTCCGGCATGCCCCTCCCCGAGATCCGCCGGTACACCGACCTCGTCAGGCAGGGTTCCGGCACCGAGGAAGAACGGCTCGCGCTGCTGCGCCGGCACCGGGAGCACGTGCTCGCCCAGATGGACAAGCTGACCCGGTGCCTGGACCTGATCACCTTCAAGGTCGGGGTGTACGAAGACCACCTCGAACATGGCCCCGCCGAGCACGGGTGCAGCGCGTCGTCACCGTCTGAGCAGCAAGAGCAGGATTAGCGCGGTGTGTCACACCAGTCCGTCAGAGAGGGCCTCCGGGGAGTGGAGCTCGTGGCTGTCCGGCGCCAAAGACGGCGAATTCGACCACCTCACCTGAGCCCCCAAACACGATCAGCCCGCGCCGGGGCCCGTTGCCTCTCCGGCGTTGGCGTCCTGGCGAGCAGCTACGGCTCTGCCCGCTGCCCGAGATGCCAACCGATCGATCAGCAGCGACGCGTCCAATGCTTGCCCACAAACACATTGCGGCACTCGCTGGAGGTTGACTCCAGAGAACCGTTCTCGGTCCTGGTACAGACGCCGTTCACAGTCTCTGTGCACTGATTGGTGGCAACGCACTCGCCGTTGATGGTTGTGGTGCAATATTCCTCTTCGTCCTCCTCTGTCTCGGGCATGTCTGGATCTTCATAACCGATCGCAGCCTTGGCGGCGTCCCCGCCGTTTCTACGGGCACGGTGTGCCTCTGCGTACGGTGTCCGAAAGGAGCCGTCCTTAGCTTTTTTGCCTACTGCTGGAACATGGCCGTCGATCCGGATGTAGTACCAGTCGTAGCCTTTCTCGCCATCATCGCACCTGATATCAGAGAACCGAATTCGACTACTTTTGAGCACGCAGACCTCAACACGGTCCTCGACGTCGGCGATCCGCACCTCCGAGCCGATGCCACCTTTCGCAGGGGCTCGGTACGAGTCACCGGACGGCTGTTTGAGCGAGCCCCGCTTCGCCTTCGAGTCGGTGGCGGGCACCCGAACGTCCAGCGGGAGAAAGTACCAGGTGACATCGGGTTGTGCGTCATCGCAACCCCGATAGTTGACCCGTACTCGTGTCCTCTTTGTGACACAAATTTCAACGAACCCCGCTCCTTCGTCCTCCACATTCTCCGCGCCCTCCGTCGCCTCCCGGACCGGTTGTGGGACGGCGGGGGCTTCGCTGGGGGGAGAACTGGATGTCGTGGTGGTACATCCGGCGACCATGAATGCAGAGGTGGCCAGGCATACCAGCCGTAACCCGATCGGTGACAAAGGCCCTCACTATGCGAGAAGAAGTGGTCAGATCGATCAACGACAGGGGCGATGGCGAAGTTCCAGCCGGCCGCCGGTTCATCCTGAGGGCATGGCGGGAAAATCGAAAGTACTAAAAACCGCAGTGAGCGAGCCGGGTCTCAGGATCCGGACCATGCCCGGACCGCACTCAACTCGCCGGTTCAGCGGCCATGAAGGCGAATGGGTGCAGTCGGCTTTTAATCCGCACCTTGCTCGTTGTCATCAGCCGGAAGCGCGCCGCATGCATTCTCCGAGGAATGCTGCTGAGCGTACCCGGCCGGGATATGCGCCATTGCGGCCCCCGCCAAGAGCGGTCCTGTCCGAATGTCCACGTGCCGGATGACGGGCCGTCCCAGGAGGCCGCTGCCTACTTTCCCACGCACCCGTGGGCACTGAGGTGATCTCAGCGACTTTTATTTCAGGTAGCCGTGTTCGAAATGGGGGAGAACGAGCGAGTCTTTGACGATGTCGCCGATTCGGCCGGGGCCGGCGGTGATGCGCTGGAGGGTGCGCCAACGTTGTGTGAGCAGGGCGAAGCCTGCTCCCGAGGGACGTCGAGCGTGGCACGATAGGTGATCACGTGGGGCTTTCTGGACTGAAGAAGACTTGTGGTGAGACCTCTTCTGCCGAAAGCTCCACGCCTATTTCAGGGACATTGCGATCCATCCTGGTTCATGTCTGCCGGCGTCGCTTTGAAGGCATCGAATCGCAACTGCCCTTATTGATCTTGCTGAGATCACCTCATTGGCCCGTGGGGTTTGCGGTGACGCCGAGCAGATGGGTACGGCGGCTGCCATGTTCGATCATGACCAGGGCGTGGAGGCGTTATGCCGCAGTACCAAGATCTCGGCTTCCTTGGTGGCAGTGCCCCGAGCAAGCAGGGCCAGCCAGCCAAACACCCGGACCATCAGCAGGTACAGCAGACGAAACAACACGACAGCCGAGCTTGGAAGACCAGGTCAAGCGCTCGGCACCAGTTCTGGCACCGGACACCTCGTGTGGCTCTGGGGGACGGGTGGAGCCGGAGAATGTCCCACCCACACCGTCGGCCACCCTCAGTACATGCGAGAAAGCAAAGGGTTACGATCTTCCTGTGGTAGACGAGAGCTATGACGTGATTGTGATCGGGACCAGCCAGGGCGGCCGGTTCCTCCCCATCGATCTGGCGAAGGCAGGCAAGCAGGTGGCGCTCGTCGAGCGCGACCACCTAGGCGGCGTCTGCGTGAACACCGGGTGCACCCCGACCAAGACGATGGTCGCCAGCGCGCGCGTCGCCTATCAGGCGCGGCGGGCGGCGGAGTACGGCGTGCGAACCGGTCCGGTGTCGGTCGACCTCGCCGCCGTGCGGGAGCGCAAGCGGGGGATGGTCGCGGGCGCGCGGGAGAACTACGCGAGCCGCCTGGCGCAGGACGGGGTCGACCTGATCGAAGGCGAGGCCCATTTCACGGGGCCCAAGACGGTCGAGATCGCCCTGAGGGACGGCGGGACGCGGGGGATCAGCGCACCGGTGATCGTCATCGACACGGGCGACAGGCCCAAGCCGCTGACGATCAGCGGCGCGCAGAACGTCCCTGTCCTCGACTCAACGTCGATCATGGAGCTGGGCGCGCTCCCTGAGCACCTGATCATCCTCGGCGGGGGCTACATCGGGCTGGAGTTCGGGCAGATGTTCCGCAGATTCGGCAGCGAGGTCACGATCGTCCAGACCGGCCCGCGCCTGATGATGATCGAGGACGATGACGTCTCCGACGAGGTCGCCGCCATCTTGCGCGATGACGGGATCACGGTCCTGACTTCGGCTACGACGGACCGGGTCGAGGAGGCAGGCGGCGGGCGGCTGCGGCTGACCGTTCGCACGCCGGACGGCGAGCGGCAGGTCGAGGGCTCCCACCTGCTGTCGGCCATCGGCCGCGTCCCCAACACGGAGGGGCTCACGCTGGCGGCGGCCGGCATCCGGCTGCGCGACAACGGCTTCATCGAGGTCGATGAGTACCTGGAAACCTCCGTCCCCGGCGTCTACGCCATGGGGGACGTCAAGGGCGGCCCGGCCTTCACCCACCTTTCCTACGACGATTACCGGATCCTGCACGCCAACTTGCTCGGCCGCGAGAAGGCGAGCACGCGGGACAGGATCGTCCCCTATACCGTGTTCATCGACCCGCAACTCGGCCGCGTCGGCATGACCGAGCGGCAGGCCAGGGAGCAAAACCGCACGGTCCTCGTCGCGAAGCTGCCGATGAGCGCCGTCATCCGGGCCCTTGAGACCGGGGAGACGCGCGGCTTCATGAAGGCCGTCATCGACGCGCATACCCAGCAGATCCTCGGCGCCGCCGTGCTCGGCGCAGAAGGCGGCGAGATCATGACGATCATCCAGGTCGCCATGCTGGGCAAGCTCCCGTACACCGCCATGGCGAACGCCATCTTCACGCACCCGTTGCTGGCGGAGGGCCTTAACAGCCTCTTCATGACGCTCGACGCCTAGAGCGTTTCCGAGCGATCATGTGACCGCCCCATGTCCAGGTCGTTCTTGTGGGCATGGCGGGGGCTGATCTAACAGCCCCCGCGCAGAAGCCGGGGCAGGCTCCAGAGCAGCGGCCCGTACCGCCGGGGATACAGTGAATCGGGATGGCGATAGGACCTACAACGCCCGATACGCGCGGGCTGATATCGCGCTGCGTGCCACGAGCGTCCACACGGTGACGAGCGAACCAGTCTGCCTTGTCGCCGCTGTCACTTGGTCGCGAACCACCGTGGTGACACTGCCCGTGCCGGGGTAGCTTGGGGTCGTGGCCGCCAGTAAAGATCAGGCCCAGGTCGGTCCAGGGTCTGTTGCGGACCGGAGCTGGGGGCCGGGACGCCGGCGTCGACCGGAGGGGCGAGGAGCAAGGCGTGATCATGCCGCCGGTCCCGGCTCCACAGCCGTTCCCAAGCTCGGTACGGAGGCGTTCCTCACCCCGAGTCAAAAGCCCGGACACCAGCGGTGTGACATCAGGCGGTTACCGCCGAGAAGCCGATCAGCGGTACCTGCCGGGTTTGTTGGCGAACACCCAGCGGTTGCTCGCCAGGGCGTCGTTCGGCTCAGGGCGTGGGCCGCGACCGTGGTGGCGGGTGAAGTCGAAGGGGGTGTGGGTCGCGGTGGACCAGCCCAACTCCCGCAGGTGGCCGGCGGAGTCGGGGCGCGGCTCCCCGTCGAACAGGGCGAGCAGGTCGATGCCGATCTGCTGCCTGGTCGCGACGTAGACGGGGCCGGCGCGGACCTCAGGAGACTCCACCCCCAGCTTGACCTCGAAGGCCAGGGTGCTTCCCTTGGCGCTCAGGTGGTCCACGGTGTCGATGAGATGCCGCTCGGCGGTCGGCGGGAGATAGAGCAGCAGGCCCTCGGCCAGCCACGCGGTCGGCACGGCCGGGTCGAAGCCCGTGCTCAGCAACGACTGGGTCCAGTCGTCACGCAGATCGGCGGCGATCGGGTGGCGGGTGGCTGTCGGGACGGCGGCGAGGCCGTCGAGCACGTGGTGTTTGAACGCCAGGACGCCGTCGCGGTCGATCTCGTAGATGACCCGGTCCGGCGGCCAGCCGAGCCGGAAGGCCCGCGTGTCGAGGCCCGCGCCGAGCAGAACGACCTGCCGGGCGCCCGCGTGGACCGAGCGGATGAGGAAGTCGTCGAGGACTCGGGTGCGCAGGCCGAAATAGCGCCCCAGCCTGCCCCACAGGGGGTTGGCGTCCCCGTCCGGCACCTCCGCCGGGCGGACCGGCCAGGCCGCGGACACCTTGGCGGCGCGTACGAAGTGCTCGGCGTAGGCGTCGCCGGCCAGGGCATCGGGCCGGTGGGTCTCGATCGCCCGCGCGGCGGCGACCATGAGGGCGGTCAGGCCGACGCCGCCTTCGACACCTGGCACGGGTCCTCCTCTCCGGCTGAGGGCGTCCACGGGTGGTTATGGCTGGTGAGGTGGGCGCCGTAGAGAACGGCCATGAAGCGCAGGATGTCCGCGTCCGGCAGGTGTCGGCTGGTGGTGCAGTCGGTCAGCACCGTGATGTGGAAGCCCTTCTGGAACGCGGTCCGGGCGGTGGAGTCCACGCAGACGTCGGTGTACAGGCCCGCGAACACGAGCCGCCCGATGCCGCGACGGACGAGGTGCTGCTCGAATCCGGCGCTGAGGAAGGCGTCGAAGCACGCTTGCTTGGTGAAGACGCGCTCCTCCGGCAGGGGTGACACCCGATGGAACTCCGCACCCCACGAGCCTTCCAGGCACTTGAGCGGCTTGTTCTGTACGCGGTCCCGGCGCCGCCAGCTCGGACCCTGGTGTTCGGCGTCGCCGACGAACCGGACGAAGACCACCTCCATGCCGCAGGCCCGCGCCCGGTCGACGGCCAGCGCGGTGTTCGTCGCGACGGCCTCCAGGGTCGCGGGGGCGCCGGAGTACCGGGCGCGGGCGGTCGGCCCGACACAGAAGTCGTTCTGCAGGTCCACGACGACCAGTGCGGTGGTCATGTGAATTCAGGAAGCCCTCCGGAGCCGGTCTGCCGGCGTGTGTTCAACGTAGCCATCTGATTGCACCTCCACATCGTGATGGCTGGGGCTGGTCAATGTGGAGCCGGCGGTGCGCGATGCGGCACTTCAAGCTCCAGCCTTCAGAGCGGGGTCGTTGACGGCCGGCTGTCCGGTGGGCTCCAGCACGTCGAGCAGCGCATCCACCATGGCGGTGGTCGAGTGCCGTCCGCCCAGATCCGGGGTGCCGATGCCCTGGTGGCCGAGTGATTCGAGGCCGCGCTCCACCATCCGCACCGCCCCGGCGCAGCCCGCGTGCCGCTCGGCGATCATCGCCGCGGCGCGTACGGTCGCCACCGGGTTGACCGTGTCCGTTCCCGTCAGGTCGTCGGCGGAGCCGTGCACGGTCTGGTACTCGACCAGCCCGGCCACGTCGGGGTGCAGGTAGACGTTCTCGGTGCAGCGGTTCTCCTGGCGTTCGGCGCCGAAACGGTCCAGCAGGACCACGTGCATGATGTCGGCCCACTCGTTGCCCGCGATGATCACCGTGCGGGGGCGCGGGCCGTGCTCGATCAGGTTGCGGTTCACCGTGTCCGGCTGGCACAGGCGGATCTCGACGCCGTGCCGCGCGGCGCTCTCGGCCACCCACTCATCGAGGGCTCCGTCGAGCAGATGGAACTTGTACGCCATGACGATCTGGTCGATTCCGCCGTCCGGCCACTGCCGCCGCGCACGCCGGACGGCGAAGGCGATGACCTTCTCGGTGATCTCCCGGCTGAACGCCATGGTGCGGATGAGTGCGCCTGGAGCGTGGCTGTTCTCCCCGGTGTAGAAGCCCTGTGCCTCGTCCCGGACCAGCAGCAGTGACGCCTCCGGGGTGGCGATGGCATCGACCTTCACCGCCTGCAGACGCTGGCGGACCAGGTAGAGCGACTGGGCGTTGATCGCCGTGCGGAAGATAGCCGGGACGCCGAGAGCGGCCCGCGTGCGGCAGAACTCCGCGTAGTGGTCGGCGTCCTCCCCGGTGAGTTCGCGGATCCGCTCGATTCCGGCGCCGGCCTTCAATGAGGAATAGGAGTGGTAAACCCGTTTCGACCGGGTGACATTGATTTCGACCGAATACGCGTCGGCGACTCTGGTCAGCACCCGCTCGAAGACCGTCGCGAGTTCGGGGCCCGTTCCCCGGCCGACGGCAAGTCCGATGACTGGTTCCACGTGTGTTCCTCTGTCGAAGGCCGGATATGTCAGGCTGCCGTGATTTCGATCAGATCGGCCCACCGACCAGGTGATCGCCCGGAATTCCGGTCTTCTCCGGGTGGTAGTAGTCCTTGATGCCGGTGGCCCAGACCGAGACCATGATCTGGTCGGCGTCCGATGGCCCGAACGCGTCGAAGAGGGCGTCGATGTTCGCGCGCTCGAAGCCGATGGCCGTCATGAGCGCCACGAAGACACGCCGCTCGATGAGTCCGTCGCCGTCCGGGTCGCCCAGCGCGGCCAGCGCCTCGGCGAAGTCGGTGATCGCCGCGTCGAAACGCTCCGGGGAGAGGACGCAGGCGGTGTACTCCTCGAAGCTGATGCGGTTGTCGTCGTTGGCGTCCAGTTCGGCGGCGAGAGTCGTCCAATAGCGCCGGAAAGCGGCCAGTATGGCGGCTTTGGTGGCGTCGTCGGAATCGGGGGCCGCCGCGATGACGCGGGTCGCCATGAGTTCGAAGTCCTCGGCTTCGAGGTAGCCGGTGCCGTCCGCGTCGAGCAGGGCGAAAATGAGCTTTACCCGATCGATGGCTGCTTTCTGCATCTCCTGTTGCCTTTCTTTGGCTGCCACTCGCAATGAGGGCTGAAAACAGGACTCTGACTGTACACGACCATGTCGAACAATGACCCGGATGTTTGCCACGTGATTGGCGACTAAAGAGGCCAAATGCGACCAATAGAATAATTGCCATTAAATGCCAAATGGCCTAATTGTTCAGGCTGTTTGCGTCACTGCTCTGGTCGGTCGTTCACCGGATAGACGGTGTGAAATGCGGTGAGCGCTGGATTTGGTGATGGCGCTCAGCTGTCCGGGGCCGGGTCGATCGAGGCTGTGGCGGGTGATCCGCATGTCGGCGGTGCGTTCGCTCCGGGCGTCCGGGGAGGGGCCGACGATCGGCGGCAGCGGTCCGCGGAACCCGCGATGACGTTCGAGGCCGACCTCGCGCGGTCGCGGCATGGGTGCAGGAAGAGCCACTGCCCGGCGACGAGCGTGGGAGAGGTTGGACAGGCGTGCCGACGAGGGCTACGCTACTGGTCGCCCATGATGCGGAACACACACATCTGCCGGTTAATTTTATCACGAGGAGTGCTGTTGTCAAGCGAGGCGCTGCGTGCGGAGCAGGAGTACGTGTCAATGCTGTACGGCCGCCTCGACGAGCTCCGCGAACACGTCACCGGACGGCTGACCCAGGTGCTCACGACGTCCAGTGGCAATGCCCAGGCACGTGTCGAGAAGGACGCCGCGCACGCCGCCTACGCCGAACGCCTCGCCCGGCTCAACGCGGCCGAGCACGGCCTGTGCTTCGGGCGGCTCGACATGCTCGACGGCGAGCGCCGCCACATCGGCAGGATGGGCATGCCCGGCGATGCCGGGGACGACGGGGACGACGAGGACACGGCCCCGCTGCTCATCGACTGGCGGGCGCCGGCCGCCCGCCCGTTCTACCTCGCCACCGCGGTCACGTCGGAGGGCGTCCGGCTGCGCCGGCACATCAAGGACCGCGACCGCACGGTGATCGAGGTCCACGACGAGCTGCTCGATCTCGAATCCGCGGCAGGGGCCAGGCACGAGGGGCTGGCGGGCGAGGCCACCCTGCTGGCCGCCCTGAACGCCGGCCGGACCGGCCGGATGACCGACATCGTCCAGACGATCCAGGCCGAGCAGGATCGCATCATCCGGTCCGAGCACACCGGAGTGCTCGTCGTGCAGGGGGGACCGGGGACGGGAAAGACCGCGGTGGCGCTGCACCGTGCGGCCTACCTGCTCTACACCCGCCGGCGGCAGCTGGCACGGCGGGTGGTGCTGGTCATCGGACCGAACGCCACGTTCCTGCGCTACATCGGGAACGTGCTTCCCGCGCTGGGCGAGACGAGCGTGCTCCTGTCGACCATCGGCGGGCTGTATCCCGGGGTGACCGCGGAACGGGAGGAGACGCCCGAGACCGCCGAGGTGAAGGGCCGGTCGGCGATGGCCGAGGTGGTCGCCGCCGCCGTACGCGACCGCGAGTGGGTGCCGGAGGACCACCTGGAGGTGGAGTACGAGAGACAGACGCTGCGCCTGGACCGGCAGACCTGCGAACGGGCACGCGACCTGGCGCGGGGCTCTCTGTCCCCGCACAACCCGGCCAGGCCGCTTGTGGTCCGGGAGATCAGCAGAGCTCTCGCCGAGCAGTACGCCGAACGCGTCGGCACCGATCCGTTCGACGGTGAGCTCCTGCTGGACGACGACCAGGTGGAGAGCATCCGCCGGGAGATGCTCACCGACGAGGCGGTCCTGGCCGCACTCGACGAGCTGTGGCCCGACCTGACGCCGCAGCGACTGCTCACGGATCTGTTCGGCTCCCCGGATCGCACCGCCTCCGCGGCACCGGGTTTCACCCCCGAGGATCGGGCGCTGCTGTTACGGGAGCCCGGCGGTGGCTGGTCGCCCGCCGATGTGCCGCTGCTGGACGAGGCGGCCGAGCTGCTCGGTGAGGACACCCGGGCGGAGCGGATCCTCAAGGAGTACGAACGGCGTGAGCGGGTCTCCTACGCCCAGGGGGTGCTGGACGTCGCGATGGGTTCGCGGGCCACCGACCTGGAGGACGACCAGGAGGCCGAGATGCTCACGGTCAACGACCTGGTCGACGCGGAGGCGCTCGCCGAGCGGCACCAGGAGGCGGACCACCGCACCTCGGCCGAGCGCGCGGCGGCCGACCGGACCTGGACATTCGGCCACGTGATCGTTGACGAGGCGCAGGAGTTGTCGGAGATGGCCTGGCGGCTGCTGATGCGGAGATGCCCGGCCAAGTCGATGACCGTCGTCGGCGACACGGCGCAGAGCGGCGATCTGGCCGGCACCCTGTCGTGGGGACGGGTGCTGGACCCCTACGTCAAGGGGCGCTGGCGGCTTGAGAACCTCACCCGGAACTACCGGGTGCCGGCTGAGATCATGGCCGTCGCCGCCGATGTGCTGGCGGAGATCGACGCCGGCCTTGAGGCACCCGTCTCGGTACGGGAGAGCGGTGTCGAGCCCTGGGGGCTCCGCGTGCCGCCGGAGGAACTCACCGACCGGCTGATCGAGGTCGTCGCGATCGAGGCCGCCGGGCTGACCGATCGGCGGCTGGCGGTCATCACGCCGGACTCGCTGCTGGAACCGCTCGGCCTCGCGATCGCGGCGGGAGTGCCGGAGGCGTCCGTCGGTGAGGCTCCCGGTGCGCCCAGCCCCGTCGTCGTGCTGAACGTCAGACAGGCCAAGGGCCTGGAGTTCGACGAGGTGCTGGTGGTCGAGCCGGGCCTGATCGTCGCCGAGTCGCCACGCGGGCTCAACGACCTGTACGTCGCCCTGACCCGTGCCACCCAGCGGCTGGGTGTGCTGCACAGCATGGAGCCTTCGCCGCCGTCGGCCATGCCGCGTGCGCTGGACGCGTGGCTGTTCGCGGAGGACTGAGGCTTTTGGCATCCAGGGCCCTGGTCGCAGCAGGTCCGCGGAGGGTGCCGGTCGATAAGAGAAGGCCCCGGGTAAGACGGCGGTCGACCAAGATCCGATGTTCCGGCCGGGAGCCTCGTCGCCGTCTCACCGCAGCCCTGCCACGGCGAACCGGTACGGATCTTCCACGCGATGCCGTTCAGTACCCGGCGATCGTTACTCCCGTCAGGGCGGCTCGACCGCCCTGACGGGAGTAACTCTCATCGGTCAGTTCATGACGGCGAATCACCCGGACATGATCTCGTACGACCTGGATCCTTTTGACGGCGCACCTTAGCGGCCCTGCAGCGCCTTGACGTTGTCACCGAAGGTCCAGCCCTTCGAGCCGTCCCAGTTGATGGACCAGGTCATCAGCCCCTTGAGGTTGCCGCTGAAGCTGTTCCAGCTCTGGGAGACCAGTGAGGGCGACATGTATCCGCCGCCGGCGCCAGGCTGGGCGGGCAGGCCGGGGACCTGCTTGTCGTAGGGGACCCTGATCGTGGTGCCCTGGATGACCAGCCCGTTGTTCAGGCAGGTGGTCTGGGCGACGAAGCCTTGCACCGTGCCGGCGGAGTAGGAGTCGCCGGCGCAGCCATACATGCTGCCGTTGTAGTACTGCATGTTCAGCGGGACCGTCGAAGCTGACGTCGTCGGCATAGTACGTGCCCTGGCCGTACCAGCCGTGCAGGTAGACCACAGCGGTGGTCTGGTTGGCCGCGGTGGTGAAGGGGACCGTGAGCTGGCTGTACGCCGAGGGCGAGGAGGTCCAGGTGGAGCCGCCGCCGTTCACGCCGAGGTACACGTAGCCGCCACGGACCCAGGCGGTCAGCGTGTAGGCGGTGTTCGGCTGGACTGACACGGACTGGCTGCACCGGGCGGTATCGGAGGAGTCGGCGGCGCCGGTATCTACGGCGGCTCAGGTGCGGGCGCCTCGGCACGCTGGCCACGGCCCTGGACGGCCGGGGCCGACTCCTCGACGTTGGCTGCGGGCCGGGCGCCGTGACGCTCGCTATGGCGCGGTTCTTCACCGGGGCGGTCGGCGCTGACCCCGATGAAGACATGCTCGTCGAGGCCGAGCGGCAGGCCAGGCGTCGCGGGGTGACCAACGCACGGCGGGTAGCGGCCCGCGCAGAGGAACTGCCGGCCGGTTTGGGGGAGTTCCGGGTTGTCGTGTTCGGCGTCGGAGATCTGCAGTTCCGGTGTCGGTGTCAGCGGCGAACGCTCGGTCCAGGCGGCCAGGCCGGCGGGCTCGTGTAGTACCTCATACCGCCGGCGGTGAGCAGTTCCAGGCACAGGGCGCCGGGGTCGAACCGGTAGGCGGCGCCGGTGTGGGAACGCGGCGTCAGCCCCGGGTTGCGGTGAATGTCATGTAACCAGTATTACTGGTTACATGACATTGAGTTGGAAGCTGGTCATTGACAGTACGAACGCACCCGCGCTCGCGGACTTCTGGGCCGCGGCACTGGGCTACGAAGTGGAAGATCCCAGCGTGCTCATCGAGCAGCTGCTGGCCGCCGGCCATATCGGCGAGGAAGCGGTCACCGAGCATCACGGCCGTAAGGTCTTCCGTGGCTACGCCGCGATCCGCCACCCCGAGGACCCGTTCGACAAGACCAGCGGCGTCGGCCGGGGGCGACGTTTGCTTTTCCAGGACGTACCCGAGAGCAAATCCGGCAAGAACCGTCTGCACATTGACGTACACAGCGAGCCCGGTGGTCTTGACGCGCTGGCGGCACGGCTGGAGGGCCTGGGCGCCACCCGCGTCCGCGAAGTGAACAAGGGGCCCGCCGGACACTGGTGGATCATGCTGGACCCGGAAGGCAACGAGTTCTGCGCCGTATAGGCCCTTTCACGCGGTCCGGGATTTCCGCCCGAACTCCGGTCGCGATGTGGCCGCGGCTCAGGAGCTGGCAGACTTCGACCTTGACTTCCTCCCCGTGCCTGGAGGCGGGGGTCTCCACGCTCAAGGAGATTCGATGACCGCAAAGACGATCACCGCCGCGGCAGCGGGCGTCTTCGAGCTCGGTGACCTGCCGGTCAACCGGATCGGGTTCGGCGCGATGCGCCTGACGCAGCACGGCACGGTGTTCGGGAACAGTGCCCCGAGCGACCGGGACCGGGCGATCACCGTGCTGCGCCGCGCGGTCGAGCTCGGGGTGAACCACATAGACACCGCGGCCTTCTACTTCTCGGCGCTGCGCTCGGCGAACGAGCTGATCAACCGCGCGCTGGCGCCGTACCCCGATGATCTGGTCATCGTCACCAAGGTCGGGCCGGGCCGGGATCCGTCGGGTGAGTGGCTGTGGGCCAGGCCGGAGCAGCTGCGTGGCCAGGTCGAGGAGAACCTGCGCCAGCTCGGCCGGGACCACCTCGACGTGGTGAACCTGCGCATCCCGCGGAGCCTGGCGACCGGCTCGATCGCCGAGCACTTCGGCGCGCTGGCCGACCTGCGCGACGCCGGGCTGATCCGGCACCTGGGCATCTCCAACGTCACGCCCGCACACCTCGCCGAGGCCCAGGCCATCGCGCCGGTGGTCTGCGTGCAGAACGCCTACGGCATCGGCGCACGGCCCGAGGATCACGAGTTCCTACGTATCTGCGGGGAGCAGGGGGTGGCGTTCGTACCGTTCTTCGCGATCGCCGGTGCCGGGCGCGAGGCGGGTGCGGGGGTCACCGACAGCGAGGAGGTGTTCGCCGTCGCACGCGCGCACGGCGTGACGGCCGCGCAGGTCCGGCTGGCCTGGACGTTGCAGCGCGGACCACATGTGCTGGCCATCCCCGGCACCGGCGACCCCGATCACCTGACCGACAACGTGGCCGCCGGCGCCCTGCGGCTCTCACCGGACGAGATGACCCGCCTCGACTCCCTCCACCAGAGTGGGGAGTGAGCAAAAGACCGAACTACCGACACCGGCGTGTGTCAGGGAATCGGACACACCATCCCCGGCGAAGCAAGCATGGCCGACGTGTGCGGTGTGAGCGGTTACCACGACACCCCGAACGACTGACCAGGCGAAACGACGGAGCCCCGGTCCCCCGCAGAAACGGGGGCCGGGGTTTCGTCCTGTCGGCGGATTCGGCAGATGACGCGGAGTCGTCCGCAAGCGGGCGGATAGTTGATCACCCGTCAGGCGGATGCCCTCTCCACTGTGCGCGACTCATACTTTGGCCCGCACTGCGCGGTCTCTCTGGCCGTATTCGCACGGGGAAAGGAACCCAACAAAATGAGGACGTACAGCAAGGCGGTACACGCCGCGGTGGTGGCCGCTTCGGCGGCGGCCCTGGCCGTGGTCTCGCCCGCACCGGCCGCGTCCGCGGCGGAGGTGACGATCAGGGTCGTACCGGCCTACTCCGAGACCCAGGATGAGTCTTCCTCCAGGGTCATCTGCCCGACCAACCAGGTGCTCACGGGGCGGTCGCACTACGGGGACGAGAACGCCGACACGACGTACACCTGCAGTTGGATTTTCATCAACGACGAGCAGGTGAAGGTGAGCATCGGTGACTGGAGCCTGCGCTACAAGGAGAGCAACTCCAACTACTCCTCCCCGCCGGACCAGGCGCTCGTCGGGCGCATGCACGTCTGGGACGAGAACGGCGATACCTGGTACCTCCCGGCCTCCCTGTCGTGGCGGGGGCAGACGGTGCGGCTGGTCGATCCGGTGTGGACCGGCGACCTCAAGGAGAGCAAGCACAACTTCCAGGCCGACACCGAGGGGAGGCGGGTCCTGATCGGCCGTGCGCACTCGGGGGACGAGAACGGCTACACCCGCTACCAGCACGCCTACGTGACCCTCGGCGCCTGACCCCGGAAAGGAGGACGACATGAAGAAGTTCGCGTTCGCCGCGCTGGCGCTCGTCGCCGTCGCGGCACTGAACGTCCCGGTCCCGGCCTCGGCGGCGACGATCAAGGTCGAGTACGTCTACAGCGGAACCGTGAAGGAGTCGGGGGGCGAGGCCGTCTGCCCAGAGGACCAGGTCATGACCGGGCGGTCGCACTACGGGGACGAGAACGCCGATACCACCTACCAGTGCAGTTGGATCTTCATCGACGGCGTGCAGGTGGAGGTGTTCACCGGCGGCTGGTACGGCTCCGTGAAGGAGAGCAGGTCGAACTTCCCCGCGCCGCTGGACCAGGCGATCGTCGGGCGCTGGCACCACGGTGACGAGAACGGTTTTACCGATTACAAGACCGGGGCTCTCTACTGGCAGGGGATCCAGGTCCGCATCACCGGCCGGACGTGGACGGGTTCCTACACGGAGAGCGGCCACACCACGGAGGCCGGTTTCAACCAGGTCATGACGGGGCGCAACCACAGCGGTGACGAGAACGGCAAGACGTACTACCAGTACGGAACGGTGACATTCGCGGGCTGACAAGGCCGATCGCCGCCGCCTACCCCCCGGGCGGCGGTCTTGTCGCAGCGGCGGCAATCCTTCCCGACCACTATCCGCCCTCCTGACCTCAGGACCGGGAACTCACTTTGCCGGTCCCGGCTTCACGTATGGAGATTCAGGCCGGTGTGAGCGGCGAGGAAGGTGAGCATGTCGGCGGCCAGGGCGATTGCGCGGCTGGTTGCGCGGGAGCCGTGGCCGACGTCCCCCTCGTGGCGGAGCAGGATCGGCCGTGAGCCCGAGGTCGCCCACTGCAGGGCCGCGCACATCTTGCGCGCGTGCAGGGGATCGACGCGGGAGTCGCCGCCGAAGGTGGTCAGCAGGGTCGCCGGGTAGTCGACGCCCTCGGTGACGCGGTGGTAGGGGGAGTAGCCCAGCAGCCGGCCCAGTTGCTCGGGGTCGTCGGCCGAGCCGTACTCCGAACGCCAGGCCGGGCCGAGCCCCGAGCGTTCGTAGCGGACCATGTCGAGCAGCGGTGCCGAGCAGACCGCGGCGGCGAACAGGTCGGGGCGCTGGGTCAGCGCGGCGCCGACCAGCAGCCCGCCGTTGGACTCGCCGCAGGCGCCCAGCTGCGCGGGAGTGGTCCAGCCGCCGGAGACGAGCGCCTCGGCCGCCGCCGCGAAGTCGTCGAAGACGTTCTGCTTGCGCTCCAGCATGCCGTCGCGGTGCCAGGCGGCGCCCTCCTCGCCGCCGCCGCGCAGCTGGGCGAGGGCGAACACCCCGCCGGCCTCGACCCAGGGCAGGATGTAGCCGGAGTACGAGGGGGTGAGCGAGAGCCCGAAGCCGCCGTAGCCGTACAGGATCGTGGGCCGGGGGCCCGAGCCGGGCCGTGCCAGCACGACCATCCGTACCGGGGTGCCGTCCGCCGAGGCGAAGACCACCTGCCGGGCCTCCAGCTCCGGCACCTGCACCGCGCCGGGCGCGGCGCTCCACAGCGAGGTCTGCCCGGTACGGGTGTCATAGTGGTACACGCTCGGCGGAGTGACGCTGTCGGTGTAGGCGAACCAGACCTCGTGGCCGCCCTCGGGACGGGTGGACATCGCGCCGGCCGAGCCGAGCCCCGGCAGCGGCACCAGGCCGCGCCGCTCCCCGGTCGCCAGGTCGTGGACGCTGATCTCGCCGACCGCGTGCCGGGTCCAGCCGACGAGCAGCGTCTGTCCGGCGATCGCGAACTCGCCGATCACCGCTTGCCGGTCCTCGCCGACCAGCTCGATCCAGTGCTCGGTGCCAGGCCGCGCGGGGTCGGCCACGCAGAGCCGTCCCCGTGGCGCGTCCAGGGTGGTGAGCAGGTACAGGCGCCCGTCGCGGCCGATCGCGGGCATCGTCACCGCGCCCGCCGCCCGCTGGACGACCCGCAGGTCAGGGCGCTCGGGGGAGGAGGTGGACAGGTCGGCCAGCCAGAGGTCGTTGCCGTCGTCCGCCGCCGCCGAGACGGTCAGCCAGCGCCCGTTGTAGCTGATCCCCAGCCCGTAGGAGCGGTCCTCGCCCATGATCACGGCATCGTCCTCGGCCGGGGTGCCGAGCCGGTGCAGGCGGACCTGGCGGGCGCGGACGTAGAAGAACGCCTTACCGTCGGGCAGCCACGCCACCGGCGCGTACCGGCAGCGGTCGATCGGGCCGTCGACCACCCGCCGGGTGGCGACGTCCATCACCCGCAGCTCCGAGTGCTCGTCGCCGTGCGTGGAGAGCTGGTAGGCCACCAGCCGGCCGTCCGAGTCGGGCTGCCAGTGGTCGAGCGTGGTCAGCCCGCTCGGGTCCAGCTCCACCGGGTCGATCAGCGCCTCCTCGACCCCGTCGGGGCCGGTGCGATAGAGGACCGCGTGCTCCTGGTCGGCCGTACGGCGCAGCAGGAACCGGCTCCCGCCGCGCCACATCGGCACGCCGGCCATCCCGGCGCCGGTCAGCGCGGCCACCCGCGCGTGCCACAGGTCGCGCCCGGGCAGCGCGGCGGTGTGGCCGCGCCACAGCTCCTCCTGGGCGGACATCCAGCCCCGCGTCTCCGGGCTGTCCGCGTCTTCCAGCCAGCGGTACGGGTCGGGCACCAGGTGGCCGTGCAGGCGGTCGACGACCGGTTGCCGCTCGGCGGGAGGATAGATCATCGAATCTCCTTCGGCGTGGACACCCAGGGCTCTGGCTTCGGGGAGAGTCAAGGCACCAGCTCCTGTCTGCTCGACGGATTCCACTGTCCGGCCAGGTCGGCGTAGAGCGGGGAGGCGGCGAGCATCTCCTCGTGCGTGCCCAGCCGGACGCTGGTGCCGTCCATCACGAGGATCCGCCGCGCCCGCAGGGCGGAGGTCAGCCGGTGGGCGATGACCAGGAGCGTGCCGTCCCGGCGGGCGAACGCCTCCTCCGCACGGGCCTCGGCCGCCGGGTCCAGATGGCAGGTCGCCTCGTCGAGGATCACCAGCCGGGCCGGGGCCAGGTAAGCGCGGGCCAGGGCGATCAACTGCTGCTCGGCGGGTGAGAGCAGGCCGGAGTCGATCTCGGCGGAGTAGCCGCCCAGCCGCGCCACCAGGTTCGTCAGGCCGACCGTGGCCACGGCCTCGTCCACCGCCTCCTTCGGGGCGTCGGACAGGTAGGTCAGGTTCTCCAGCAGGGAGCCGCGGAAGACGTACGCCTGCTGGGGGATGAGCACCCGGTCGGCGGGATCGAGGCGGTCGGCGGGCACGCCGCCCACCACGACCTGGCCGGAGCCCGGCAGCAGCACGCCGGTCAGCAGCGCGGCGAGGGTGGACTTGCCGATGCCGCTCGGCCCGACCACGGCGATGTGGTCCCCCTCGGGGACCGACAGGTCGAGGCGGTCGATCACCGGTTCGGCGTGCGGGCCGTAGGCGAACGTCACGCCGCGCAGCTCGGCACCTCCGCTCTCGGCCGCGAGCCGTCCGCGTGCCCGTACGGGCGGGTCGCCGTCGCGCAGCAGCCGGTCGAGTGCCACCCGGAGCCGGACGCCGTTGATCCCCAGCCCCTCCACGAGGTTGCCGAGCGCGGGCGCCAGCGATTGGGTGACGTAGGCCAGCGCGCCCAGGATCACCCCGGCGCCCGCACCCCCGCGGAGCAGCCAGGGGGTCCCGGCCAGCACCAGCAGTACCGGCAGCCAGCCGCCCACCGCCAGTGACGAGGTGCGCAGCGCGGTCACCCGCGCCAGCGACCTGGCCGCGCGGGCCTGCTCGGTCACCCGGAGGCCGACGTCACCCGCGACCCGCTCCTCGGCCCGGCAGGCGGTGATGTCGCGCAGCCCGCCCACCATGCCGGCCAGCGCCTCGGCGGTACGCTCGTCGGCCAGGATGAAGTCCCGCTGCCGCCTGGCCAGGGCACGCAGCGACAGTGAGAAGAGGACGAGGCCCGCGCAGAACGGCGGCAGCACCAGCGCGAGCACCCCGGGGACGAGGGTCGCCAGCCCGAGTACCACGCTCACCACGGTGAACGCGAACGACCTGACCACGGTGATGACCGAGGCGAAGGCGTCACGGGCCAGCTCGACCTGGAGGTTGGCGCGGGCCACCGCTCCCGCCCCCGGCCCCTGCCCGGAGGCGGCCGAGTGGCGCAGCGCGTCGTCGACGACATGCGCGAGCAGTTCCTCGCGGAACGGCTCCACGATCGCGGCGACGGCAAGTACCACCTGACGCGCGCCGACGGCGGCCAGCAGCCAGGCACCGCCGAGCAGGGCCAGCCAGGCGAACCCGGTCGCGGGGCGTCCCGCGCCGAAGCCGTCGTCGATCGCCCGTGCGATGGCCAGGCCGATGACCAGCGCGGGCGCGGTCTCCGCCACGGACCAGCCCGCGAGCCTGACCAGCTGGTACGGGTCCCTGGTGAGCGCCCGCCGGATGGGCCGGTTCACCGGGCGCCCACCCGGAAGACGGCGCCGTCCCGGAGCCGGTACGGGTCTGTGGCGGTCATGAGGCATCCGCCTGGAAGACGGCGCGGTAGGCCGGGTCGGCCCAGAGGGCATGGTGGCTGCCGCAGGCGCGTACCCGGCCGTCGTCCAGCCAGATCACCCGGTCGGCGGCCGCGGCGGTCGCCACCCGGTGGGTCACGATCAGACGGGTGCGGTCGCGCAGCTCCCCGGACAGTGCCCGGGCGACCTGGCGCTCGGTGACGGTGTCCAGGCTTGAGGTGGCGTCGTCCAGGATGAGCAGGCGCCGCCCCTGCGCGAAGGCGCGGGCCAGGCCGAGCCTTTGCCGCTCACCGCCGGACATGGGCGCCTCCTGTAGTGGCGTGTCGTATCCGAGCGGGAGGCGCCGGACGAAGGTGTCGGCGCGGGCCGCCCGCGCGGCGGCCCGCACGATCTCCCTGTTCGCGCCTGGTTGTTCGACCCGGCCGCCTCCGGTGCGGCGGCCGTGGCGACCGGTGCCGGGGGCACGGGCGGGGGTGTCGGTGCCCAGGGCGATCGCGGCGGCGACGGTGTCGCCGAGCAGGACCGGGCGCTCGAAGGCGTACCCGACGGCCCTGCGGAGCGCCTCGAGGGAGAGTTCCGGCAGCGGGACGCCGTCGAGGTGGACCGTGCCGTGGCGCGGGTCCACCAGCCGTCCGGCGACCGCGGCGAGCAGCGACTTGCCGGCGCCCGAGCGGCCGACCACGGCCACCGCCTGCCCGCCGGGGATGACGAGGTCCAGCTCGCGCAGGCCGCCCGCGTCCACGCCGCGGAGCTCCAGCGTGCCGGGGCCCGGCGGCAGCGGCCGTGTGCCGTAGGCCCGGGAGCTCTCGGCGACCAGCTCGTCCACCCTGGCGGCGGCGGCCCGCGCCCGGGCCAGGCGGCCGACGTAGCCAAGCGCCGAGCCGAGGCCGGCGCCGAGCACGACGTAGCGGGCGGCGGCGTACAACTCGCCGGCCGTGAGGTCTCCGGCGGCCAGCCGCAGCCCGCCCACCCCGAGCACGGCGACCTCCAGCAGCGGGACCACGGCACCGGCCTGCACGCCGGCCCGCGCGTTGGCCCGCCACATGGCCATGGCATGCCTGCGCAGCAGGGGCAGTGCGGTCAGCACCCGCGCCCGCTCCCGATCGGCGGTACCGGCCGCGGCGATCGTACGGGCCCCGGCGAGCGCGTCGACGAGACGGGCGGCGATGTCGCCCTGCGCCGCCTGGTAGTCGCCCGCGATCGCGGTGCTCACGGTGAGGAAGGCCCGCAGGACGAGCGCGATGAGGACGAGCCCGACGACCAGCGTCGCGGTCAGCAGGGGGTCGATGAGGGTGAGGGCCACGATGCCGCCCGCGGTGGGGATGACCAGCGCCGCCCCGGTGACGAGCGACTCGGGGACGTGCCCGATCTCCTCGGTGTTCAGGCCCATCCGGGTGACCAGGTCCCCCTCGGGGAACCGGCGGGTGATCGCCGGCCCGATGCCGAGGACGCCGCGCACCACCCGTTCCCTGAGCCAGGCCGAGGAGCGCGCGCCGCTCGATCCCGAGGCCCAGACGCCGAGGGTGTCGCAGGCCACGGTCAGGATCACCACGCCCGCGCAGGTGCTGAGCCAGGTCGCCGCGTCCGTGCCGTCGGCCACGAGCTCGTCGACGGTCCTGCCCAGCACCAGCGGGAGCGCGAGCTGGGCGAACGCGCCCAGCACGGAGGTGACCGCGAGGACGGCCAGCCAGGGTCCGCCACGTCGTACGGTCTCGGCCACCAGCCGGTCGGCTGCCCGCACGGTCCCTCCTTCCTGGAACGGGTGTGCCCGGGGCGGCCGCCGTCGCTGGCCGTCCCGGGCACGGGGTCTCACTAGTGGCAGAGCAGCAGGCTCAGGTTGCTGGGCCGGCCGGACTGGCAGCCCAGGACGGTGAGGGTGCTGCCGCCACCGCCGCCGTGGCCGCCG